>JAQUEL010000059.1 GCA_028685295.1 bacterium | reverse complement strand
GCCGGCATGAAGTTGAAGTGGACGGCGCCGGGGTGGAACTCTCTCCCAAGGAGTTCGGTCTGCTGCATATCCTCATGGCCAACGCCGGCAGGGTGGTCAGCCGGGAGATGCTGCTGGAAAAGATCTGGGGCCAGGATTTCTACGGGGACGACCGCACCGTCGATGTCCATATACGCTGGCTGCGCGAGAAGATAGAGCCGGATCCCTCCACACCCAGCCGCCTGGTAACAATCAGGGGCCTGGGATACAAGCTTAGGGGGCGTCCAAATTGGTAATCTTATTTATGGACGTCCCCTTAATAAAGGGGTGATCGTTTGTTCGGCCGGATGAAAAGCATCAGATGGAAGCTCTCGCTCTCTTACATATTAGTAGCTCTCTTCTCCTTTCTATGTGCAGCTTTCCTGGTAGTTCCCCTCTTCGGAACCTGTTTCAACAACCAACTTCAGACCGGACTGGTCAGGCAGGCGGCGCTGGTGGCTGATCTGACCGCGAGGCCGGATGCGGACCTGAAAGCCCTGGTGGCCGGAACGGGTAAACAGCTTGCCGCTCGCATCACCGTCGTGGATGCCGGCGGCCGGGTCAGGGCGGACAGCCTGGCCGATCCCGTCTCCATGGATAACCATGGCAATCGCCCGGAGATCAAACAGGCCCTGCAGGGCAGGACAGGGCGCAGCCGCCGCTACAGCCGCACTCTGGGCCGGGATATGCTCTATGTAGCCCTGCCGCTAAGGCAGGATGGCCGGATAACCGGCGCCGTGCGTCTGGCCCTGCCTGCCGCCGATATCCGTTCCGCTCAGCATCACATCCGGGCCATTCTCCTGGGATCGCTCCTGCTTTCATCCATTCTGGGCATTCTGCTGGGATTTATCTTTGCCCGCAGCATAGTGCGTCCGCTGCACCAGATAGGTGCCGCCAGCCGGGAGTTGGCCGCCGGCAATTTCCGGGCTCCGCTCGATATTTCCACCGGCGACGAACTGCAGCAACTGGCCGAGGCCTTCAAGTCCATGGGCGCCCAACTGGCCAAACTGGTGGCACAGCTCTCCTTGGAGCGTGACCAGATGGGTACCATCCTGGAGAATATGGCCGACGGCATTGTGGTGGTGGATGAGAACGGCCGGGTAGAGCTTATCAATGCAGCCGCCATCCGTATCCTGGCTTCAAAAACACCGGCAGATGGCCTCAAGGGAGGACATTTTGTTACTCTGGCCAGCAACTACGAACTGGCCGGGATGCTGCATCAAACGCAGCAGGAAGGAGGAAGGCTCAGCCGGGAATTGGAGTTGCTTCATCCTGCCGGAACCCAGGTATCGGCGTATTTTTCACCGGTATCCGGTCCCGGCGGCGACGGCCGGACGGTCATCGTCCTGCACGACATCACCAGGCTGAAGCGTCTGGAAT
Source organism: bacterium (assembly GCA_028685295.1). Classification (GTDB taxonomy): domain Bacteria; phylum UBP13; class UBA5359; order UBA5359; family UBA5359; genus UBA5359. The sequence goes on along the minus strand of JAQUEL010000059.1, from coordinate 11,344 downwards.
CCGTCCGGCAGGTGTTTGTGGCCAACGTTTCTCATGAACTGCGCACGCCCCTGGCGTCGATCAAGGCCATGGTGGAGACCATCCTGGGCTCCGGCAGAGGCGACGCCCGGCTTGTAGACCGTTTTCTGGGCAATATCAACCAGGAGATAGACCGGCTCAATAACCTGATCGCTGATCTGCTGCAGCTCAGCCGGATAGAAGACGCCGGTGTGGTCATGCAGCGGGAAGAGGTGGATGCGGCGCTGCTTATCGGAGAGACGCTGGAGCAGTTTGCCTCCAAGGCAGCGGAACTCAACATCGATCTGCAGAGTAATACCGGCGATAATCTGCGCCTCAGGGGCGATGCCGCCCGTCTTAAGCAGGTGTTGCTCAATCTCATCGACAACGCCCTCAAATTCACCCCGGCCGGTGGGCAGGTCACCGTCAGCGCCGGCCGGAAGGACGATAGGGTGGTCATCAGGGTGGCCGATACCGGCACCGGCATCCCGCAGGCAGATATGGACCGCATCTTCGAACGCTTCTATCGCGTGGACAAGGCTCGCTCCCGCACCTTGGGCGGCACCGGCCTGGGGCTGTCCATCGTCAAGCACATCGTGGAAAGCCATGACGGCAGTATCAGCGTCGACAGCCGCGAGGGCCACGGATCCGTATTCACGGTCAGCTTGCCGGCTATTTAAGGCAAAAGCCCTTTTCGCTAAATATAACTTGACATTTTGAAAACCACACCATATAATCAGCTAAAATGGCTAATTAGCTGATGGGGGTATGTTTTGATGATAGTCAATGCAACAGATCTTAAAAACAACCTGGGAAAATATCTTCGCCTGTCTGCCAGCGAAGAGATAATCATAACCAGCAACGGTAGGAAAGTAGCTAGATTATCCGCTTATGAGGATATTGTAGGGGCGGGTTTGAAACCCGCCCCTACGGGTGACGGACTGGTCAGGGAACAGGCCCAGGCATACGATTCCTGGCCGCAAAAGGCTACGTACGAGGAGTTCCTGAAGCTGACCGAGAACAGTGACGAGCGCTATGAGTATATCGACGGTGAAATTTATCTCCTGGCTTCGCCCAAAACAATTCACCAAATGATACTTGGTGAGCTCTATGGTATATTTTATAACTGGTTCCAGAGCAAGAAGTGCCGCCCCATATTTGCGCCTTACGATATCACCCTGCGGCGAAACCCGGAGAACATCAACATAGTCCAGCCCGACTTGATGGTTATCTGCGACCTGGAGGAGAACCTGAACGAGAAGGATTACTATATGGGTGTTCCCATCCTGATGGTGGAGGTCATTTCCGAGAGCAGCCGCAGCAAGGATTTTATCAAGAAACTCGAACTGTATATGGAGACCGGGGTAAAGGAATACTGGATCGTCAATCCGTTGAACCGGGAAGTGCACCTCTATGTCTTTGAAACAGGTGCTATCTATAAAAAGATAACCTTTATGAATAAAGAGACCGTATTCTCCTGTAGCTTTGCCGGGCTGGAAGTAGGCCTGGAAGAGCTTTTTAGCTGAAATCAACCGGCGGAGGTATTTTTCTATTGAACGTTGCAGCCAGGCGATACTTGTTCAAGCGAATGTTGAATAATTTTAGCAATAGGCAGAAAATCCAAGAATAGAAGTAAGGCCGATATAGTAATCCGTATTGCCTATCCAGAGGGCTGCAGCAAGAAATTCATCGGGCATCCATTTGCTGTTTGGTACTTTCATCGGGACTAGCATGTATTTACCTCTCTCCAATCGCAATAGACGTCCTTTTTAACATAACCTTAATTTTCATTTAATTCCCCCATAAACGATACTTAACCACGCTTTAGTACGGCAGCTTTATTCTTAAAACAAGGATGCCGGGCTCGAAGCGCGCGACGAGCAGCGGATATCCATCTTAAAAAGGGGGAAGGAAAAATTGTTAAAAAGGAAAGGTCTGGTAATGGCGGCAACCGTAGTTCTGTCAGCTCTTGCATCTACAGCCTTTGCCGCCGATGTCACTACCACCGGCTATGTCCAGTTTCAGTATAATTCGGACGCTGCTGCCGGTACGGCGGACACCTTCAAACTTGGGGAGGTAATACTTCAATTCAAGGGTAAGCTGAACCCTACCGCAAGTTTTGAGGTTGAAATGGACCCTAATCTGAACGCCACGGTGAGCGGCACTCAGGTCAACACCAAGATACTCAAGAGTTACCTGGTGGATCTTAAAAACGCTACCGGCGAAGGAACAAATCTCAGATTAGGGCAGTTCAAGCTGGATTTCGGCATAGAGAACATACTTTCCGCCTCCAAGCGGGAGACGGTGGAGAAGGCGCTGGTGGTCAGCAAGCTTGGTCCGGATCGCGATCAGGGACTTTACCTCAGCGTCGGTGCCGGTACGCTTGGCTGGGGAGCGGGCGTCTTCAACGGCGAGGGCCGCAACATGCCTGATGCCAACGACGGTAAGGATATTCTGCTGCGCGGCAAGGTAAATGCCGGCGCTCTCAGCCTGGGGGCTTCTCTTCTTAACGGCAATAAGAGCGTATCCGCTGCCGCCAAGAGGCGCCTGGGCTTTGATGCTTCCGTTGCCGACGGACCGTTTCTGGCTAGGGCGGAGTATATAAAGGGAACTGACGGGACTACGGATAAGAGCGGTTACTATGCCCTGGCCGGATATGAGGTTACTCCTTCCGTTACCGTAATTGCCAAATACGACAGCTTTGATAAAGATAACGCTGCTGCCAACGATACGGAGACATGGAAGACCGTCGGCATCGTTCAGGATCTGGGCGGGAACGCTCTGGCCAGAGTAGACTACATAATGAAAGATGAAGAAGGCACACCCATGAACAACAACGTGTTCATCATCCAATACCAGATAACATTCTGACCGTAGGGGCGGGTTTAAAACCCGCCCCTACCTTCTTAATGTTCTCTTAATGTTTGTATAACATTGCCTTAAGTGGGGCATACTAGAATTAATAATGAAAACAGGGGGGAAGTTAAAATTATGAAGAGATATTCAATATCAGCACTGGCACTCTTAACCGTCGCCGTTGTTGCCGCCGGCTGCGGACGGCCCACAGGCTCCACCGGAACCGGGGCAGGACAATCGGCATCCATCCAGGTCAAGGGGTCCGACACCATGGTGAACCTGACTCAGGCCTGGGCTGAGGCCTATATGCAAACGCATCCCGAAGCCAGTATAGCCGTCACCGGCGGAGGCTCAGGCACCGGTATTGCAGCTCTACTCAACGGAACCACCGATATCGCCATCTCCTCCAGGGATATCCAGGACAAGGAGATCGCTCAGGGCAAGGCCAAGGGGATCGAGCCGGTTGAAAGCGTGGTGGCTCTGGACGGCATAGCCGTCATAGTCAATCCGACCAATAAGATCGCAAAGCTCAACGTAGATCAACTGTCCGCCATATTTACCGGCAAAACGATCAACTGGAGCGAGTTGGGCGGGATGGGCAAAAAGATTGTAGCCTTATCGCGAGATCGCAGTTCCGGCACTCATGTCTTCTTTCTGGAGCATGTTCTGCGTAAGGGCAACGCCAAGGGGCCGGAGGAGTACGGCACCAGCGTGCTGCTGCTGCCTTCCAGCCAGGCCATTGTCGATGAGGTTGCACAGAGTCCGGATGCCATCGGCTACATAGGCCTGGGCTATCTGTCGAACAAAGTCAAGGACGTTGCTGTAGCCGCAGACAAATCCACCGTCTATGTCAAGCCGTCAGTGGATACGGTCCGCAGCAAAGCCTATCCCATATCCAGATCGCTGCTGATGTATACCAACGGAGCGCCGCAGGGGGCTATGAAAGATTTCATCGACTACGTTCTCAGCCCGGGGGGACAGAAGATTGTAGAGGAGCAGGGCTTTGTTCCCATTAAATAATCCGACCCAAAAGGGTCGCAGGTCGGAACGATGGTCAGAATGGGCTATCGAACGCATTATCCTGGCAAGCGGCCTGCTGACCATAGTGTTTATTCTGTTGATCTTTACCTTCCTGTTAAAAGATTCGCTGCCTCTCTTCAAGGTATACCCGCTCAAGGCATTTCTGACGGGCAGGGATTGGTATCCTATATCCGATCCCGCCCGCTTCGGGCTGGTGCCCTTGCTGGCAGGTTCTCTGGCTGTTACGCTGGGTTCCGTAATCATCGCCGTGCCTCTGGGCGTGGCGGCGGCCATATACCTGGCCGAGGTAGCCAGGCCGTCGATCAGAGAGAGCGTGAAGCCGGTAGTTGAAATGCTGGCTGCCATACCCTCGGTGGTCTTCGGTTTTATCGGGCTGCTGATTCTGGCGCCGTATATCAAGAGCCTTTTCGATCTGCCGACGGGCCTGACCGCCCTGACCGGCTCCATTATGCTGGCCTTCATGGCTCTGCCCACCATCATCAGCATTTCCGAAGACGCCATATCCGCCGTGCCGCGGGAGTATAGGGAGGCATCGCTGGCCTTGGGCGCCACTCAATGGCAGACCATAAGCCGGGTTATGGTTCCGGCCGCCCTGTCGGGTATCACCGCTGCCGTCATGCTGGGCATAGGCAGGGTGATAGGAGAAACCATGACCGTGTTGATGGTTACCGGCAATGCCGCCCTTATTCCGCACAGCATTACCCAACCGGTGCGGACTATGACCGCCACCATCGCCGCTGAAATGGGGGAGGCCGTTCAGTATTCGGAGCACTATTTTGCGCTCTTTTCCATCGGCGCCGTCCTCTTCGTCATAACCTTTGCCATCAACTTTACGGCCGATATAGTTCTGCACAGGTTCAGGAGGGTGGGAAGATGAGGCCTCGCGGCATAGGAGAGTGGCTGGCTTACGGTCTGCTCTATCTATCCATCGTTCTTGTCACCCTGCCGGTGGCGGCGGTGCTGTTTATCTTAGTCAGCCGCGGCTACAGCGCCATAAGCTGGGAGTTCCTGACGGCTATGCCCAGGATGGGTATGCGCGCCGGGGGCATCTTTCCGGCCATCATGGGCACGCTGCTGCTGGTGCTGGGCACCGTAGCCATAGCGCTTCCGCTGGGCGTCATGGCCGCCATCTACCTGTCGGAATACGCCGGCCGCGGCCGTCTCAACCGTCTTATCCACCTGGCCATAGTAAATCTGGCCGGTGTGCCGTCTGTGGTCTACGGCCTCTTCGGCCTGGGAGCCTTTGTGCTCTTTCTGAAGATAGGGGTCTCGCTCCTGGCCGGATGCCTGACGCTGGCGCTGATGATACTGCCGGTCATCATAACGGCCTCGGAAGAAGCGCTTCAGGCAGTGCCGCAATCTTTCCGGGAGGCCTCGCTGGCGCTGGGAGCCACCCGCTGGAAGACGATATGGAATGTGGTGCTGCCGTCGGCCCTGCCCGGCATACTCACAGGAGCTATTCTAGGCGTGGGCAGAGCGGCCGGGGAAACAGCGCCGATTCTCTTTACGGCGGCGGCTTTCTTCCTGCCGCGTCTGCCTAAATCGATCTTCGATCAGGTGATGGCTCTGCCGTATCATCTTTACATCATAGCCACGCAGGTGCCTAATATTCCGCAAAATGTGCAATACGGGACGGCGTTGGTTCTGGTGGCCCTGGTGCTTCTGGTCAACGCTTCCGCCATTATATTGAGAAGTTATATCAGACGGCGCAGAAGCTGGTGAGGAGAGACAGATGGAAAAGACTGCATGCATAATCGATGTTGCCAGGCTCAATTTCTACTACGGAAAGTTCCAGGCGTTAAAGAACATAAGTCTGCAATTGGAGTCTAAAAAGATAACCGCTTTCATCGGACCGTCAGGTTGCGGTAAATCCACCTTTCTGAGGACGCTCAATCGCATGAACGATCTCATAGCGGGAGCCCGTGTAGAGGGTAAGGTTCTGATAGACGGACGCGATATATACGCTCAGGATATGGATGTGGTGGAGTTGCGGCGCCGGGTAGGCATGGTTTTCCAGCGTCCCAACCCCTTTCCCATGAGCATATTCGACAATATAACCTACGCTCCCAGAATGCAGGGACAGCACAAGGGACTGGACGATCTGGTGGAGCGCACCCTGGTCAGAGCAGCGCTCTGGGATGAAGTCCGGGATAAGCTCAAATCCTCCGCTCTCTCCCTTTCCGGCGGCCAGCAGCAACGCCTGTGCATCGCCAGGGCTCTGGCGGCCGATCCCGGCATTCTGCTGATGGACGAGCCCTGCTCCGCCCTGGACCCGGTTTCCACCCTTCGCATAGAGGAATTGATGCAGGATCTGAAGAACGAATATACCATAATTATCGTTACCCATAATATGCAGCAGGCAGCCCGTGTATCGGATTATACCGGCTTCTTTCTGTCCGGGGAACTGATAGAGTTTGGTGATTCCAATAAGATATTCACCAAGCCCGACGATAAGAGAACCGAAGATTACATCACCGGTCGTTTCGGTTGAGAGGAGCACGGCTATGACGAAGAGCATCAGGAAGACATTCGACGAGCAGTTGTCCGATATGCAGCAGGAGATAGTCTGCATGGGCAGTATGGTGGAGCAGATGGTCCATCGCGCCATCAAGGCTTTGTCCGAAAGAGATGTGGAACTGGCGGAAAGAGTTATACAGATGGATGATGCCGTAGACGACCTTGATCTCTCCATCGAAGGACGCTGTATGCGCATGCTGGCCCTGCAGCAGCCGGTGGCCAGGGATCTGCGCACCATCGGAACTGCTATGAAGATCATAACCGATCTGGAGCGGATGGGCGATCATGCCGTGGATATAGCCAAGATGGCTCGGACGATGGCGGACCAGCCCCTGTTCAAGCCGCTGGTGGATATACCCAGGATGGCGGCCATAGTCCAGAAAATGCTGCGGGAAAGCCTGCACGCCTTTGTGAACCGTGATATCAAACTGGTGCATAAGATGGTAGCCGACGATGATGCCGTGGACGCCCTCTACCGGAGCATCTACGATGAGATAGCCGATTATATGGAGAAGGATCCCGGCATTATCCGGCAAGGTCTGATCTTGCTGATGGTGGCCCGCTTTCTGGAGAGGATTGCCGATCACGCCACCAACATCGGCGAGCGCGTCATCTTTATGGAGACCGGTGTGCTGGAGGAACTGAATATCTGAGAAGGATTGTATCGCAGAGGATTCTCAAGACCTTCTTCCGTTCAACCGATCTCTCTTTGAGGTAGTAAATAATTCTATGATTATCGTAAATTCTTTCTTGCAAAGTATTTCACAAACGCCAAATAATAACGATAAGCCTTGACAATAACCCCTCTTGATTTTATCCTGAAATATGGACAATCTCAGGATTATGCGGGAGGGTATGCCGATGCGATTCGACAAATTCACCGTTAAAGCTCAGGAAGCTGTTCAAATAGCACAAGGACTGGCTGAAGAAAAGAGTCATCAGCAGGTTGATGTAGAGCATTTGCTGATGGCTCTCCTGCAGCAGGAAGATGGTTTGGCATCTCCTGTTTTGGCTAAGCTGGGAGCCGATATCGGCGGTATAATGTCAGAGCTCAGAGAAGCTATAGCTCGTATACCCAAGGTGCATGGCGCCGGCCAGATGTATATCTCTGACGGACTGCGCCTGATTTTCGATCAGGCGTGGAAAGAGATAGAACGCTTTCAGGATGAATATCTCAGTGCTGAGCATCTGCTTCTGGCCATTGCCGGCGACAAGGGCGTTGCCGGGCAGATACTGCGTTCCAAAGGTGCTACCGTGGAGAGTATCCTCAAAGCATTGGCCGATATACGCGGCAGCCAGAGAGTCACGGATCCCAATCCCGAAGATAAGTATCAGGCATTGGAGAAATTCAGCCGCGATCTGACGGAAGCAGCCCGCCAGGGCAAGTTGGATCCGGTTATCGGCCGCGATGAAGAGATACGCCGGGTAATTCAGGTGTTGTCGCGTCGCACCAAGAATAATCCGGTATTGATAGGCGAACCGGGAGTGGGCAAGACTGCTATTGTAGAGGGTCTGGCCAGACGTATCATCAGTGGCGATGTGCCGGAGGGATTGAAGGAGAAGCGCCTGGTAGCTATGGACCTTGGCGCCATGATTGCCGGCGCCAAGTATCGCGGAGAGTTTGAAGACCGTCTTAAAGCCCTGCTCAAAGAGGTGATCTCTTCCGAGGGAGGAATAATCCTCTTTATAGATGAGCTGCATACGTTAGTAGGCGCCGGTTCCGCTGAAGGAGCCGTTGACGCCGCTAACATGCTCAAGCCGGCTCTGGCCAGGGGAGAATTGCGTTGCATAGGAGCTACTACGCTGGATGAGTATCGCAAATACATAGAGAAAGATGCCGCTCTGGAACGTCGCTTTCAACCGATTGTGGTGCAGGAGCCTTCGGTTGAAGATGCCATTGCCATTTTGCGTGGGCTCAAAGAACGCTATGAAGTACACCATGGCGTACGTATTATGGATGATGCCCTGGTAGCTGCCGCCACTCTTTCCAACAGATATATTACCGATCGTTTTCTTCCGGATAAGGCGGTGGATCTGGTAGATGAAGCCGCCTCATGTCTACGTATAGAGATCGATAGTCTGCCTACCGAGATAGATGAGGTGGAGCGCCGTATAATGCAGCTTGAGATAGAGCGCCAGGCACTGTCACGGGAGAGCGATAAGGCCTCAGCTGAGCGCCTGCGCAAGCTGGAGGAGGAATTGGAGAGCCTGAAGGCTCAGAGCGCTGGCATGAAGGAGCATTGGAATCGGGAGAAAGAGATAATCAGCCGTATTCGCAGCACCAAAGAGACTATCGAGAGGGCCAGCCAGGAGGAGGAAGCAGCTGAGCGTAAGGGAGACCTTGCCCGGGCGGCCGAGCTTCGTTTCGGTGTCAAGCTAAATCTGACCCGTATTTTAGAAGAGGCCAATAAGGAACTGGTAGAACTGCAAAAGAATAAGAGAATGCTCAAAGAAGAGGTTGAAGCCGAGGATATTGCTGCGGTAGTAGCCAAATGGACCGGGATTCCGGTGGCCCGCATGATGGAAGGAGAGATAGAACGGCTACTGAAGATGGAGAGCATCATGAAGGGAAGAGTCATCGGACAGGATGCCGCTGTGGATGCTGTTGGCAGAGCAGTAAGGCGCTCCCGTTCCGGCCTCGCTGATCCCGACAGGCCTACCGGTAGTTTTATCTTTCTGGGGCCGACGGGGGTGGGCAAGACAGAACTGGCTCGTACTTTAGCCGATTTTCTGTTTGATAACGAACGAGCTATGATTCGTATAGACATGAGCGAATATATGGAGAAGCATACCGTCTCCCGCCTGGTGGGAGCGCCTCCCGGATACGTAGGATATGACGAGGGAGGCCAGCTTACCGAAGCCGTCAGGAGAAGACCATATTCCGTAGTGCTCTTGGATGAGATAGAGAAGGCCCATCCCGACGTCTTCAATATTCTGCTGCAGGTGCTTGACGACGGCCGGTTGACAGACGGCCAGGGCAGGACCGTAGACTTCAGGAATACGGTTATTATTATGACCTCTAACCTGGGCAGCGAGCTTTTGGGGGAGAGCGTAGACGATAAATCACGGCAGGCGGTTATGGATCTGCTGCGGCAGCATTTCCGGCCTGAATTTCTCAATCGCGTAGATGAAATTGTAATCTTTAACATGCTGGGGCGGCTGGAAATAGAGCGTATTGTGGATATCCAGGCTGCCCGGCTCAAGGAGCGGCTGGCCGATAAAGGCATTACTCTGGAGCTGACGCCGGAGGCCAAGGCCCGGCTGGCTCGAGAGGGTTTCGATCCTGCCTACGGTGCCAGGCCGCTGAAGCGCGTTATACAAAGGCGTTTGCAGGATGAACTGGCCATGAAGCTCTTGGAAGGAGAGATTGCCGGGGGCACTTCAATAAGGGTTGCAGTGAGGGATGACGAGTTATCTTTTGAGAAGGTCTGAAAGCCGGTTTTTTATCCTTCCTTCTGCAAACTTTTCTGCATGAAGGAATCTTCAGCGATACAAATGGAAAACATAAATAGGGTACGCTCTTAATGCAGGCACCTTGGAATACATCTATTCCGCTTCATGGGTTCTCTTGCATTTGCAATCTTTTTATATTAAAATGATTACAAATTAAAAACCTTTAAAATCTAAGTCAGGATGGAGACCTATCTTTGCTGACGTTTGGGTAAGCAGGCTCATTTTATTTAAATCTCAGTGAGCGAAGGGAGAAGCGGCAATGCAGATTGAGAGAATGATTCGCAGGTTTCGTGAAGCAGGTTTAAAGATAACACCACAACGTGTGGCTATATTTGAATATCTTTACACCACCACCTCACATCCAACGGTAGATGATATATATGCATATATTACCGGCCGTTTCCCCAGTGTTTCCCTAACGACTGTTTATAATACATTGCAGACCATGGTCGGTTTGGGAGAGATTGAAGAGATAGCCATCAGTCACGAGCGCAGGAACTTCGATCCGGATACCAGGCCTCATTCTCATATTATGTGCGTCAAATGCAAAAGAATAGAGGATATTTATACCGATAATCTCAGTGAGAATTGTCTGCCGGAATCTGTGCGGAAGAGATACCGCATTCTGGGCCAGAGGATATACTTTTACGGCCTCTGTTCACGGTGTGTTGCTGAGAAATAGATTCGTAGCAGCGACTTGACATTAGCAGAGCAACGATATAGAATACTTTGTAATGGTTACAATTTAATAAAAGTTTCATACTGAAGGATGAAAAATATCCGGAGGATGGGAATATCAGACTTGGATCGAGCGACAAGCATCGAGTGCCGAGCTGCAAGGAGGGGGAAGAGAGGATGAAATGTCAGATATGCAATAAAGAGAACGCTTCTATACATCTGACCAAAATATCCGGCGGAGAGGCTGAAGAGCTCTGGATATGTGAAAGATGTGCTCGTGAACACGGTTTTCTTGATAGTGGTCTGGGTATGCCGTTTGGGGGAATCAGTGATGCAGCATCACTGGGAGGCATGATCTCCTTCCTTCTGCCGGAAATAAATGCAGGCAGAGGAGCAGGCAACAGGCTTTCAAAGAGATCGCAGATGTTGCTGAATGCTGCGGATCAGATGGCCAGGGATGCCGGCTTGGAAGCGCCGCACGCAGTACACCTGCTGAGAACTCTGCTACAGGAGCCGCGAGGCTTTGCCAGATTCCTTGTTGAAGCTGGGGGTGTGAATATTAATACCCTGGTGAAGGAGCTTGAGAGCGCTGGCAAGGAGAGTGCCGGAACCGAGGCAGACAGAGCGGAGCTTAATGCTGTTCTGCAAGCCGCTGGCGATGAGGCACAACGTACTCGCAGCGCACAGATAGAGCCGGAGCACATGCTTATGGCTATATTACGTCAGGGTGAGAACAGAGCGGCCGCAATGCTGATGAGATTGGGATTCAATCCGCAGCAGGCCCAGGCCCGTCTGGATCAGC
>JAQUEL010000058.1 GCA_028685295.1 bacterium | reverse complement strand
CAGGCCGTGCAGGAGCGCGCCAGTGATGTCCATGTGGAGCCGTTCGAGCGCGGTATGCGGGTGCGTTATCGTATTGACGGTATCCTACACGAGATATCATCGCCTCCCAAGCGATTGCAGGCCGCCATTATTTCCCGGCTGAAAATAATGTCCAATCTTGATATCGCTGAGCGCAGGCTGCCGCAGGATGGGCGAATAAAATCAAGAATAGCCGGTCGTGAGATAGATATAAGAGTATCCACTATGCCCACGCTTTATGGTGAGAGTGTGGTTCTGAGATTGCTTGACAGGGGCGCGGGCAGCTATTCGTTGGAAACCAGTGGCATGCTGGAGGATACATTGCATAGCATGGCAAAGCTCAGCACCTTGCCGCATGGTATGGTACTGGTTACCGGACCTACCGGCAGCGGAAAAACAACTACTCTATATGCCGCTCTGCAGAAAACATATTCAGTTGCCAGGAAGATCATCACCATAGAGGATCCGGTGGAATACCAGTTTGAAGGTATAAATCAGATACAGGTTCATCCTCGTATAGGACTGACATTTGCTAATGGTTTACGGCATATCCTGAGACATGATCCGGATATTATCATGGTTGGTGAAATTAGAGATGCTGAAACGGCTGAGATAGCTATTCATTCTGCTCTTACCGGTCATCTTGTTTTCAGTACTCTGCACACCAATGATGCTGCCGGAGCGATCACACGCCTGCTGGAGATGGAGGTGGAACCCTATCTGGTTTCATCAAGCGTTGAAGCCGTTCTGGCACAACGGCTGGTACGCACTATCTGTCCTGCCTGTAGGGAAGAATGCGGCTCTTTTGATGCCGAAAATGGCATAGGGGCCTTTTCACTTTATCACGGTCGTGGGTGCGACGAGTGCAAGAAAACCGGTTACAGGGGGCGGACCGGTATCTTTGAGCTTCTTATCCTGGAGGAAAATCTCCGCTCTATGGTTTTGGAGCGTGCTCCCGCAGGCGCTATAAGAGAAGAAGCTTGCACAGGGGGCATGCGGACCCTTTATCAAGATGGATTAATAAAGGTGCGTCAGGGCGTGACCACTCTTGAGGAAGTAGTTCGCGTTACGCAGAAGGGCGAAATAGAATGACACCGGGTTAGGATGCTCACATAGTAAATTCAGAAGCCGGTTGATAATCAACGACTGATCAGGACATTTGAAGAAAGCGCGGTTATATTTGGATGGTATGCGGCCATGCGTGAATACTCTTATAAGGGAATAGGCAGCAGCGGACGGCCGGTCAGCGGCAAGCTGGTAGCAGAGGATGAGCACGCTGTGTTAATCAGACTTAAAGAGGATGGTATCCATCCTCGATATATCTCTCTGGTCTCGAGCGGAGGAAGTATGGGCTCTCTTCTGCGTCGTGGAGCAACCGGCGGCGGCAAAGTCGGGAGCAGGGACCTTACCGTCTTCAGTCGTCAGTTAGCCAATCTGGTACGTGGAGGACTGCCGCTGATGCGCACCTTTACAGCTCTCACGGAGCACACTGAAAACCCACGATTGAAAACGGCATTAGAGCGTATGCAACAGGATATCAATAGCGGCAAAGCATTATGGGAAGCACTGGATCAATATCCCGGCATATTTCCACGTCTTTATGTGAGCATGGTAAAAGCAGGTGAGGCAAGCGGTCAATTGCACTCAACATTGCAATGGCTGGCCGAATATCTGGAAAAGGAACAGGCCCGTAGAATGCAAATTCGCGGTGCTCTGGCATATCCGATGCTGCTTATCGGCATCGGCACCTTATCCGTGACTCTCTTGATAACTCTGGTGGTGCCCAGATTTGCCGCCGTATTTGAGGAGTTTGAACAGGCGCTGCCGGCACCGACTACGGCGCTATTGAATATTTCCGGTATAATATTTCAATGGTGGTGGGTTCTGGCGATTGTAATAGCATTGATAGTCTCGGCGGTCAGGGCTTATGCCGGCACCTCCAATGGACGTTTCCGGCTGGATGCTCTTAAAATGAAATTACCTGTTTTTGGCAAGCTGGGATTGCAAGCTGCCGTATCAAGATTTGCCAGGACTACGGCCACTCTGTTGCAAGGCGGAGTATCGCTCTTTGATTCCATTTCCATCGCTCGTGACGTAGTGGGCAATGAAGTCCTGGCCAGAGCAGCTGACAGTGCTCGAGAGGGTATGCGGGAGGGAGAGGGTTTTGCCGGGCAGCTTGATGCTACAGGTGTTTTCCCATCACTTCTCACTAATATGGCAGCAGTGGGAGAGGAAACGGGAGATCTTCAAAACGTGCTGTTGATGGTAGCTGATACCTATGACGTGGAAGTGGAAGCTACTCTTAAGGGTATTGTTTCCCTTTTGGAGCCGGTAATTATAGTTGCGGTTGGAAGTGTAATAGGGTTTGTCATCCTGGCTATGCTTCTGCCAATATTTCAGATCAACCTGATGGGGGGATAAAGAGTGGAAAATATCCGAAGAAGAGATAGAAACAGAAGAGGTTTTACACTGCTGGAGCTACTGGTAGTCATGGTTATTCTCGTTCTGCTGGCCGGAGTAGTCACCATAGTGGTGGTCAAGCGTGTGGAGGAGGCCAGGCATGCCAAGGCGATAAGCGATATTGAAAGCATAGGCAATGCTTTGGATCAGTTTTATCTGCATACAGGGCGGTATCCCGCCACGGACGAGGGGCTGGAAGCTTTACGTGTCAAGCCGCAGAGTGATGTAAATGGTTGGAATGGTCCGTATGTCAAGCGGAGTATACCGGCTGATCCATGGGGCAGAGAGTATGCTTATGAATGTCCCGGCAGTAACAACGCTGATTCCTATGACTTAAGTTCGATGGGGCGTGATGGCAGAGAGGGTGGCAGCGGCTCCGATGCCGATATTACCAACTGGGATAAATAAAGAGACGGGCTTTACCATGGTCGAGTTGCTGGTAGTTCTGGCAGTGATGGCTATAATCAGCGGCACGGTGATTATAGCCATGGGGCCGGCCTTACGTGATGCCAGGCTGCGTACAGGTTGCCGAACGATAATGGCTGCTTTGAATTATGCCAGAAGTCATGCTGTAACCGAACGCACGGATACACGGGTGATTTTCGCTAATGACGGGAACGGTGTCCATGTAGAGGAAATTACTGCTGATGATAGGGGAGAGGATGTTATCAGGCCGGTTACTACTCCTGCCGGGCGCTTCCATCGGCTGCCGGACAACGTTACTATGCTGGTTGTGAAAAATTCTAGTGTAAATGAGAACTGGATAAGATTTACGGAGTTGGGCCAGGCAGAGAATGCCCTTATTAGGATTGATGATAATTACGGCAGAACCTGGACTGTTGTTGTAGATGCCATAACAGGGCGCGGTGAGGTTTTACAGGCTGAAGATGAAGAGTAAAAAAGGCTTTTCCATGCTGGAGATGATTGTGGCGGCAGCACTGCTGGCTACAGGTATAGCGGCTGCATTAAAGGTTTTCTCGTCGGGACTCGTTTCGGTAAGGCTGGCGGAGGATTATTCCCGGGCAGCTATATTGGCACATCAGGTAGCCTCTGATCTTGAGCGACGTTCCGACATCGAGGATGGGCCGGTATCCGGCGATTTTGGTGATAATGCACCGGATTATTCCTGGAATGCAGATCTTAGTACCCATACGATCGGTTTGCGGCGGGCAGAAATCTCGGTAGAAAAACGCGGTCAGGGACGGCATCAGGCATACGAGATGGTTATCTGTTTCGCCGGCAGCAGCCGGACAGCGGAGGCTGACAGCCAATGAGAAGCGTAATAAGGCATAAGGGGATTGTTTTTCAGACTTCGGGCTTTACTCTGATAGAGACCATGGTGGCTGCCGCAATGTTGATACTGATTATTGGAGCTATATACGGGGCATTCCGTGCTGCCGGAATTAGTGCATCCGCATTGGAAGAGAGAGCGGATATATCTCAAACCGGGCGTATATTGCTGGATAGGATAGGGACCGAGTTGCATAGTGCTTGTCTGCCGGATATAGATGAAGACGAGGGGCTGGTAGGCGAGGATACCACTGACGGATGGGATGGGCTGCAGTTTGATAAACTGGCGTTTACAACTATGAGCCGCCAAGCAATGTCGGAAACGCAGCTTGCGGGTGGTATTTGCCGTGTGACTTACTATGTGGAGCGGGATAACGATGGCCGTCCACTGGGGCTATGTATGATAAAGGATTTTAAGCCGGGATTGAGCCTTCCTGGGAAAGATCAGGCTGAAGAAGGAGTGGAGGCAAGATTACTTTCCAATAAGGTAGTAGGTTTCAACTGTCGTTACTATGATCGTGATGCCGATGAATGGCTTGATGAATGGGCTGATCAAATCAGATTGCCGGCAGCTGTGCGTATAGAATTAGCGCTCAGATCCAAAGATGGTGCTGTGCCCGTTGTGATGGCCTCCACTTTCAATCCGGCCGTAGTTGTATCCGGTGGAATATCAGAGGAGCTTTTACCATGATCCGGGTGCATCAGCGCCGGGGCTCGGCTTTAGTTGTAACACTTTGGGTGCTGGCAGCATTGATTATTCTGGCTGCCGGTTTGGGCCTTACGGCACGTACGGAGATACGTATTGCCAGAAATTACACTGAGCGTATCAAGTGCCGTTGGGCGGCTCGGGCTGCTATAGAGGCGGCTCTGTTAAGATTAAAAGAGGCTGATGATTTAAGTTTATCTGTTTTGACCGGAGGGGAAAATGGAGTGGTCCTTACCTCTGAAGAGCTTGAGCTGAATATGGGAGAAGCCGGCTTTACCATAGTAATAGAGGATGAGTCCGGCAGAGTGAACGTTAATACTGCATCTGCCGAGATGCTGGAAAATATCTTTGGCGATAGTGAAGCAGCGGATTCTATTATTGATTGGCGTGATGCTGATGATATCTCACGAGCATCGGGAGCTGAAACCGAATATTACTCCACCCTGGAAAGGCCTTATCGTGCTCGCAATGCCTCGTTATTGGCCGTAGGTGAATTGCATTTGATAAAAGGAATACCGGAAAGGCTTTCCTCTTCTACTAATAATACGACAGGATTAGTACCTATTGAGATCTTCACCGTATATTCGCGTGATCGTAATATAAATGCTGCCGGGCAGAAAAGGGTGAATATATTGGCTGCTGAGAGAAATACGCTCACAGCATTGCTTAGCGATATATTGGATGACAGCAAGATTAATGCTCTTATGCAGTTTATCAGCGCCGGAAACCTTAGGGAGGTTGCTGATATAGTGGGTGTGGCAGAGCTTTCCAGAAAAGATATAAAGGGCATATATGATCGCTTGACCCTCTCCAACGCAGAAGAGATAGAGGGATTGATCAACATAAACACAGTCTCTGCTGCAGTACTGGCTGCAGTACCCGGTCTGGATGAAGGTATGGCTGAGAGGATTATGGCCTATCGTACCGAGAATGGGCCCTTTAATGATGTAGGCGCTCTTCTGGATATAAGTGATATTCCCCTGGCCGTTTTTCGTGAGATCGCACCATTATTTACGGCCAGGTCATCTATTTACAGACTTACGGCTTCCGGATTTATACGCGATGGCAGGCCGTTCATCATAACCTGTGTGGTCGATATGGATGGCGGGACACCCAGAATACTTTACTGGCAGGAGTGATAGCGCAGATGTTGAGAAACAGAACTAGTCTGGGGATAGATATTGAGGGCGAACGTATCCGAATTGTGGAATTGCGGCTTTGCGCCGGTGGATATGAGATTGTGCATGCCGCTTGCCTTGATCTCGGCGAAGACGATATTTCCACTGCATTGAGGTGTTTTATCTTTGAAGCCGGCATTACACCGGGGCGTATTGTTTACGGTTTGCCTACAGAGGCCTGTGTCCTTAAGCTGGTGAAGTTGCCCAAAGCAGCCAAAGCTGAGCTTGCCGGTATGGTGCGCTATGAAGCTGAGTTACAGATGCCGTTGCCTCTGGCCGATATGGCCTGGGGATATGGCATCTGTAACTGTCCGATAATGGAAGCAGGATATTTGCCGGTTCTAATCGCTGGCATCAAACATGAAGCCGCCGATGAAGCGGTAGCAATGGCTGAGGCAGCACATCTGACGCCCGATATGGTTACGTTTGCTATAGCTGCCGCTGCCAGGAGCGTAGGCAATGCTGCAGAGTCGGTCATGATATTGGATATGCGGCGTGAATGGATCAGCATAGGCATTGCCTGGCAGGGAAGCATTGTGCATGTAAGCAACGTAAGGCGGGATAATGAACGAGATGATACCGAGGGAGCGTGGTTGAATAAGACGGCTGCCGAGATGAAGCGTTCCATCTTTTCATTGGCGGCATCCGGAAGTGCTGTTATCCCGGTTAAGGCTGTGGCGGTTGGCGAAGAGGCTTCCATCTGTGAAATATGCCGTAAACTATCAGAACTATCGGAGATGGAGGTTATGCCGAGCGACCCATGGCATGGTATGAATATGCTCGCCACGGACATGAAGGAGGATATCTCTAATCCGGCCGCTTTTGCTGTTGCTACCGGATTGGCTCTGATGGGCCTTGATGGCAAAGGATGTATTAACCTGTTGCCGGGTCACAAGATTGAAGAGCGAACAGTACGCCGCCGAGCTAATATTATTTTATCGGGGTTAGGGACTGCCGCACTATTGCTGGCATTTATCCTGATGAACGGGCATGGTACTCTGTCTGCTAGATCAGCTGAATTACAGAAAACGAAGATGTATTTACGAGAAATTAAGCGTGCCATACAAGAGGAGGGGGCTACTGAAGGCATCCCTTCTGATAAACTAAGGCAACAGATTAACGATATAAGGGGCCGTCAGAAGAGCTCACTTGAATTGTTGCGTCTGCTTAGCCTGAAGATGCCGCCAGGCATATGGCTGACAGAGCTGTCATATGAGAAGGAGAAGTCCTTGAGCATCGCAGGAAAAGGAGATAGCAACTCTGTCATAGCTGCCGCAGTAGGAAGGCTCTCGGAAACAGCTCTTTTCGATAATGTGGTACTCGATTACTCCAATAAGGAACGAGCTAATGCGCAGGCGGGTTATGACTTCAGGATAACCTGTTCCTGGATAAAGAAGAAAGGCGGATTGCCCGTCGGCAAACAAACGGGTAACGGCCAAAGAACAGGGATTACGGTACAATGATTGATATTCTTAAACGACGTCCGTCTTTTACAGTTATTATTTTTATGGGGCTACTAGTTGCAGCCATGTTTATTGGCATTATAGGTCAGAGAATCTCTTTGCTGCATGTAACCAAAGAATTGGGCTTTTCAAGGAAAGAGTCATCAGATACGGTGCGGCGTCTTCAAGCTTTAAGGCTTAATGCCGATGAGTATGCTGATTTATCCTCCAGTCTGGGCATTACCAAAGCCGGTGCCCCTGCCAGTGAAGACGATGTATCGACTGTAATCGAAAGAGTAACGGCAATTATTGAGTCACAGGGCTGCGTCGTAACCAGGCTTCGGCCGGAGCAGGCAACCGTTAAGGATGGCATATCCCGTCTTCCTGTGAAGATCAGCCTGGAGTGTAATCTTGATGACCTGACCAGGATTCTATTTAAGATGGAGCGAGGCAAGCATCTTTTTGCCATAGAGAAGATGGATATTCGTTTGTCCAATGATTACGATAAGGGTACGCCTGAATTGCTGAAAGTGGAGATGACAGCGGCATCCTTTTCGCTGAAGCAGAGTAAGAATAATCTTGTAAATAAGGGGGATGGAGAGAGATGAATATTATTGAACGGCTGAAATCAGTAGAAATAAGTCCTCTTATCGCAGGAATAGCCATAGCCTCCCTCTTACTGGTCTTTCTGGTAACCATTATATGGATAAAAAGTTCCCTAAGTCGTGTACCCGTAAACTCTGACAACGATACAGGTGGATATACTGATGGCACTTCAACTATGACAACTGCTGTCGGCAATAAAGCTACAGGGAAAAGCTCTGCAAAGCCTGGCGATGAATTTGCCGACTACACCATAATATCTCAAAGAAATTTATTTATGCCTGCGGGTACGGCGACAAACACAGCTGATAGCTTAGAGCCAGGGAAGGTATCCGAAAGGACCGATACGGCTGCTTTGGATCTGGCTACACTCATTTTACCCGGTCTGGCATCATCCGGGACCTCTCCTTCCCGGAAAGCCGGAACAGAAGGTGCTTCCGGCAGTGATGCCGGCAAGAATATCGCTTTTACCGGTGTGGTAGAAAGCAAAGGCGAGAAGCGTGCTCTATTGGAAAATTTGTCGACCTTGGAAACGAAGTTTGTGGCGCAGGGAGAAGAGGCTTTTGGCTTACAGCTGACGGAGATCGGCGAGCGATATGCGTTATTGGAGAAAGAGGGCACTCAAGTGAGGCTGGGGCTGGGTGATAAGAAATCCGATGCCATCTCCGGTGCCGGGCAGACAGCGCCCGCAAATGCAGCAGACCAATCTTCTACTCAAGATCAATCGCCTGGGGCAGGTCAGTCCGGTAGTATATACAGGCCATCGACAGGTGATCCTGTTAATAGCAGACGCTATGAAAATATGAGGCGTCGATTTATGGATAGAAGAAGAGGCGGTGCTGACGGCACTGGCAATGCTTCCTCTGAATCCAGATAGTAAGAGGTCAAAAAGGAAGGAAGAAAAGAATATGCGTTCAAGGATAGGATTGCTTTTAATACTTTGTTCATTTGGATTTTTTGCTGCTGCTTGTCCCTGGATGGCGATAGCGGCGGAGGATGCAGACACATCCATATCTACATCGGCGCCGGTGCCGCCTGCTGCCCAAACAGACAACAGCGGTCGGACGGCCGGCAGGACAGGAAACGGTATCTCTTCAGAAAACAGGCAAACCGACCGGCTCTCTTCACGCATATCCATGAGCTTTGATAAAGCAGATATCGGCAGCGTATTGAAATATTTGAGCACCGTCAGCAGAACGCCTATTGTTGCTGATCCAGATATCGCAGGCAATATTACCATCGTCAGCATGAGAGATATAACCTTGGCCGAAGCTTATGAAGTCATTAATGCTGTTCTCAAAGTTCGCGGTTATACTATGGTAGGCGGCCTGGGCAGCAAAGTGATACGTGTTGTTCCTTTACAAAAGGCGGTTGCCGATAATATGGACGTAAGAGCAGGCAAAGACCCACAAAAGATGGCGGCTGGAGATAGTATGGTGACACAGGTCATATCTCTGGATTTTGTTAATGCTGTAAAATTGAAAGATGAATTGAAGCCGCTGGTATCCGATAATCAGGCCAGCTTGACGGCTATTTCCTCTACTAATACCATAATCGTTACCGATACAGCCGGCAATGTGCGTCGTATCGCTGCGATAATCAAGGAGCTGGATAAGGATAACTCCGATATTCTGGATGTCGAGATATATACATGTCGATATGCCAGTGCTTCCAGCCTGGCCGACACAGTGACAAAAATATTTCAGAGCAAGCAGGATACTCCTGCTAATATCACACAGATGGGTCCCAGCCGCCAGCAACAGCAGGCAGGCCAAGTACAGGTGCAGTTGCAAGGGAATGACGGCCTTATCAGCCTCAAAGGCGAGCTTCGTATTGCTGCCGATGATCGTACCAACAGTCTGATTGTATCGGCCTCTAAGGAGCGAGTAAAGCTGGTCATGGATGTGGTGAAAAAGCTGGATGTGGATACCGAGCCTGAGGTCAAGGCCAGGGTCTTCTCGTTGCAATATGCCGATGCCGGCACTGTGGCGAATCAATTAAGCCTTCTCTTTGAGCAGGCAACGCAGAGCGTCAGCAGCGGTAATTTGCCACAGCGCCGTAATCAGAATCCCTTTGGCGGGATAGTGGCGGGAGGCAATGTGCCCGCATCCGGTTATGCGGGCTTGAAGCGCAATACAATAGTGGCCGACGTTCGGACCAACTCGGTTGTGGTGACGGCTACAGAGCAGAATATGAAGGCTTTTGAAACAATGATAAAAGAGCTTGATGCGCCTAAGGTTCTCAGCGAGATAACCCGGCATTTTGCGCTGAAATACGCCACGGCATCAGAGTTGGCGACTACTCTAAATAATCTTTTTCAGGGTAGGTCAAGCGCTCCAAGCAGCTCGAGAAACTATCTCTTCACGCTATTTAACAGCACTCAAACACCAGATGGTCCTCTGTCTCAACTCAAGAATATCACCGTAGTAGCCGAAACCAAGACGAACTCCCTTCTGGTAACAGGTCCACCCAACTCTTTCTCTGTTATCGAGAATCTGATTGAAAAGCTCGATAAGAGAACGACTCAGGTCTTTGTGGAGGTTGCTATTGTCGATGTAACACTCGATGACAATACCAAATTCGGCCTTGAATGGTCCTGGACCAATCCTGTCAGCTCTTCCGGCCGAACTCAGAAAGGCGGTGCCGATTTTGGCTTAGCGAAGGAAACTACCGGTTTCAAATACAGTATCGTCAGTGATAACATTCAGGCTCTTCTGCATGCCTTGAAGACCAGGTCCGATGTTAAAGTGCTGTCTACGCCTACCATTACTACGGCCGATAACGTTGAGGCCAGAATAAGTATAGGTCAGGACGAGCCGTTTGTCTCCAGTGAAACGGAAACTGAGGGCGGCTACATAAGGCGTACCGTAGAATTTAAGAATGTAGCTATAGCGTTGACGGTTACACCGCATGTCAATGGTGCCAGTGATGTTATCGCCATGGAGGTGCACCAGACTATAAATGAGATTGTGGGGCGCGATAGCAGGCTGAATGCACCTATAATCGCCAGTCGTGAAGCTCAGACGAAGGTAACGGTCAGAGATGGTCAGACTATAGTTATCGGTGGAATAATCAAGAACAACCGTGAGCGTATCAACAATGCCGTGCCGTTATTGTCCGAGCTGCCGTTAATCGGTAATCTCTTCAGGTCCAGTCAGTGGGCCGACCGGAAAAGCGAGTTGATGGTCTTTCTTACACCGCATATACTTAAGAGCGATGAGGATGTAGCGGTTATAACCGATAAGGCTAAAGCTATTTTGCCCATACAACCTCAGAAGAGTGTATCGGAAGAAAAGAAGTAGGAATACAATGGAACCGGCAGACTTTTGACATCGTCTAACTACTGTAATACCGGCAGATAGTTGCATGAACAGAGGGCAGGTATCTCTCTGTAACTTTCCGCTCAAAATACAGGAGGTTGAAATGAGAAAGACTTTTATCGTTGGATTGCTTGCTGCTATATTGGCGATACAGGTTGTTGCAGCCCAGGCGGGATCGCTAAAACAGTTAGGCGAGGGTATTGAGCTTACTGTTTATAACAGGGATCTGGGGTTGGTAACAGAACGACGATATATGAACCTGAAGGGAGGAACCTCTGAAATACGTTACGAGGGTGTAGCCGGGATGATAGATCCCACCTCGTTGCAATTCTACAGCCTGACAAGCCCCGGAAAGTGTCGGATACTGGAACAGAGTTATCAGTATGATCTGGTTAGCGACCAGGCTTTGCTGCAACGTTATCTGAATAAAGAGATAACCGTTATAACTGAAGATTCCACCTTATATGAAGGCAAATTGCTTAGTGGCGGAGCGAGCCGGCTTATCGGGAGCGGCAGCATAATCCTTATGCGAAATGACGGCAGAATAGTGAATATTCGTCTTGATAAGGTAAGGGAGATAAGATATCCCTCTTTACCGGAAGGGCTTATAACTAGGCCGACAATGGTTTGGGAGGTTGATAATGCTGTACCGGGAAAGCATCTTGTAGAGGTGCGGTACCTGACCGGCGGTATAGATTGGAAATCAGATTATGTGGCCACGTTATCGGCAGATGAAAAGACGCTTGATCTGACAGGCTGGGTGACGCTCAACAACAGAAGTGGTGGAACCTATAATAATGCCAAGCTCAAACTCATGGCTGGCGACTTGAATCTGGTAACGCCGGCACCCAGGGCGAAGGTCAACTATGCCCGGGAGGCTATGCTGGCCGATGCAGCGGGAGAACAGTTTAAAGAACAGAGCTTCTTTGAGTATCATCTTTACACTTTACAGCGACCTACCACCTTGCTCAATAATGAGATCAAGCAGATCGAGCTTCTCAGTGCTTCCGGAGTACCGATTAGAAAGCTCTATTACTATGACGGCGCCAAAAAGAGATATGCTCCATCCGGATACAAGGGCTATATACCTGCCGTTGCGGGCAACACCAAGATAAATATATTTATTGAGCTGGTCAACAGCGAGAAGAATAATCTGGGGATGCCTCTTCCTGCCGGCAAGATCAGAATCAACAAGGGCGATGACGAGGGCAGTTTACAATTCATCGGTGAGGATACTCTTGGGCATACGCCCAAGGACGAAACACTCACTCTCTATGTAGGCAATGCCTTTGATATTGTAGGAGAGCGAGTGCAGACCGATACACGTAGAATAACTGACAGAATTATTGAGGAGAGTTATAAAATAAAGATTCGTAATCACAAAAGAGAGAGTATAAGCGTTAGCGCGGTCGAACATTTAGACCGTTATTCTGATTGGGAAATCGTCAGAGCTACGGCAAAGTATGAAAAGAAGGATGCCAGAACAGTGGAGTTCCCCTTGCAGGTTTCTGCCGGCAAGGAAACTCTTTTTGAGTATACTGTCCGTTACAAGTGGTAGCTCTTTATCGCGGATCTCTTTTCAGCGTAATTTCTGCCTGCTTCAATCGAGGTATGCTGATGGATGCTTCTGCCGGCTTGGAATTACAACGGTCCAATATGTTATGGACCTCTACATGAGTCGCGTTGATTCACGAAAGAATGACACCGAAAAGATGAGTTTGACAATCTTTATGAGCGTCTGTATAATGAATTAGGTCTGCAAAATGAGTCTCGGTCACGTTATGTTCACCCGAAGAGGTTGTCATACTAACGGAATCTGAGCCGTTTTAGTATGACGAA
>JAQUEL010000121.1 GCA_028685295.1 bacterium | reverse complement strand
AACTGATGATGATATGTTAGAAAATCTATCATTCTCCGGCTCTTCTCCGGGGAATAGAAGATGCCGTCGTCGGCCTGGCTCAGTTCCTTCCAGGCGGGTATTGTAACCCTCTCAAATGTAATATCCGAATTATTCCATTTTTTCCGCAGAAGCTGAACATCGCCGCCGTATTCAGCCTTCAGCCATTCAATGAACCCCTGCCGGGCCGGTGTGCTGTAATCCCAGTAGTCTCCCCACTCACCCGATCCACCGCTTAAAAAAAAGCCCAGCACCCTATTTGCATATGGTGCATTCTTTACGTATCTTACAAGACGGCGCAGATCGCCCTTCACCTCTTCGCGCCAGATTTTGGAGGCCATCGAAGGTCTATCGCCTTCACGCATATTCGGTGGCCAGATTGCCAACTGGTCAGCTTTGTCTGCAAACCAGCGCGGCTCATTTGCTTTTCTGATATCAGCATTGACCATAATCAGAAAATTTATATCCGGGCACTCTTTCAAAACTTTTTCTGCGATGCTATCAAGCCCTTTATAGAGCTCGTCTCCTTGATAACCCCGTCCAGCTGGGTTCATACCCAAGAAATGAATCTTCACTCCTGCTCCAACAAAATTTTTAGTAGCTTCCATATGAGCAACAGGCTGGTGATCTCTATAGCCGATCAACAGTTCAGGCTTACCGTTGATCGTTAAAAGAGGCCCGTTTTTATTGCAATTCACTCTTACGTATGATTCTTCTCCTAATGCTGCCGCCCCTTTACAAATAGCTTCCTTAGCAGAAGAAGCT
Organism: bacterium; assembly: GCA_028685295.1. Lineage (GTDB taxonomy): Bacteria > UBP13 > UBA5359 > UBA5359 > UBA5359 > UBA5359. The sequence goes on along the minus strand of JAQUEL010000121.1, from coordinate 2,292 downwards.
TCCTGCCCGAGTGCTGCCGAAACAACGCCGATCTTATTGAATATAGAGATTTTTTTCAACATGCCTTGAAAAAAACATATCGGTAATTTATCCGTTCCCCTTCGCTCTTGAAACTATCGTGGTAGCCGCCGATAAGTACAGGGCTATCGTTGACAGCCATCTTTCCGGAATATGCCTGCTCGGCTTCTTCGCGCCCGTTGAGCAACAGCTTTGCTTCTTTGCCGTCGCAAATGACAGCCACGTTGCACCATTTCATCAAGGGAACTTGCGAAGTACTCGTAAGCCTTATACGGGAACCATCTTCCAGATTCATATTAAATTGCAGTTTTCCCCATACTATGGATAGAGCGTAGTTAATTCTATTAGGATAATCGCCTTTGATCAGAAGCATCTGCGTAGCTCCGTCCGTCTTAGATCCGGTAGCTGAAGCTTTCTTATTTAAGTAACTCTCCAGCTTCAGGTTCAACTCAATCTTGAGTTCCTTCGTTATACTCAGGATGCTCTTCTCCCCCGGACCGCTCACCGATATATAGCTGTTTTCACCATTAAAATATAGCGCTGTCTCATTTCCCTCCTGGACCCATTGGGCGTTATGTATAACGCCGTTATTCTTGCCGGCACCACTGTCTACCGCCGTTTCCCCCTTGCCTTCGTTCAATTCCCAGATGGCAACAGCATTCTTCTCATCTGCAATTGCCTGTGCCACCTGTGCCATCATTAAGGCAATAAAGACTGTTATAAGTATCCGCTTGATCATCTATTACCTCCAATATATCACTCATCTGTTTATTACCTTACGTTATCTCTGCCAGAGCTGCTGATCATGCTTCGCCAACAAAATTCGATAGATTTGATGGTAATTATTCATGTTTTTTGGCATTGAATATCTCGGTCAAATTAGCACCCTTCTCCGCACGATACCATTTTACATGGCCATCACAGTAGAGAATATTCAATCCTCCTGCATGACGATTGCGAAGAGGCGAGCCGATGTCGGCGATTCCCAAAGCACCGATTTTAGTATTGAGATAAGTACCTTCCGTAAATGCCTCGCTATCAGCCACAATACCGACTTCACTCGGCTTTGCTATCATCGACAAATCATTGTCCAAACAACTGTTGTATCCATACAGGACAGCGTAATACATATAATCGGTAGGAGCTCCATAAGCGTATTCCGTCATTGAGGGACAATCAAAAATCGTTCCCTCGTAGCCAGGGCGTTTTAGGCTGTTATACTTTCCTTTAATACCGGCATATGGAGCAAGCCTGTCGGCCCACATTCTATCCACCCCGGCTGTACCGGCAACCTGCCAGCGTGGAAATAAGTCGCTATAGTCCTGAGAATACATCTGCAAAGCCATCCCGATTTGTTTCAGATTGCTCTGGCATGTTGCCTGACGTGCCTTCTCTCTGGATTGGCTGAATACCGGAAATAGTATGCCTGCCAACAGGGCTATAATTGCAATAACTACGAGCAATTCTATCAGCGTAAATCCTCTTCTATTCATCTCATCACCTTAATAGTGCTTATTTAAATTTACTACTTATTCTATTCTACTACCAGCAGGCACAGGCAAACAATGCTATTACTTGCTATGTTCATGCATAATTTTACGATAAGCGGAGAAAGAATGAGGGGGGTCAGGAGTTTACATTTAACATTTGATCTCTTTAATGATTCGGCTCACAGTAACATAGCTGATACCTAAATGAGCTGCTATCTCTCTTTGAGTATAGGCATGTTCAACATAAGCCTTACGAATTGCTCTGTCCCTGCTCTTTACATCGTCCATTTGTAGAGGTCCATAACATATTGGACTGTTGTAATTCCAAGCCGGCAGAAGCAAGCAGATATCGCAGAGGCGCCTGCCTCTCCGGCAAGCCGGTATGCGGCTTCTCCGTATTATTGCAGGTAATCCATCAGGCCGTAATTGAATGCTTCCGGCTCATCCTGGTCTTCCTTGTGCCAGTTGACATGGGCTGGGGAACAGTCCGTTGAAAGATTATGCAGCCTGGGTCTGTTGAGTATGCGCCAGCTGCCGGTCAAAGTGATACGGGATTCCGAGATATTCAATTCTCAGCGGCCTTGCCACACCCGTACAATATCACAGGCAAGCATATTACTGCTAAATAACAGAGAGATATTACCGATAAATACACCTAATCCTGAACAACGGACCGCTGATACCATATCCGATATCATTGAAAAGAGTTGATTTATCGACATGGTTAAAAGTTCATATTTTTATCTGATACCAATATCTGTTAAAATAAGCATTGTTTGTAAAT
>JAQUEL010000057.1:9285-12924 GCA_028685295.1 bacterium | reverse complement strand
CGGGGCGTGTTGACCGTGCTGGAGAAGCTGGGTTTGGATACGGGTAGGCGTGACCTGGAAGCCTATAGACGTTATTTTGCCGCCATGAAGGTAGAGGATTACATAGATAAAGTGTTTGAAACGTCCGGCGTTGAGGAGATCGTTATGACCAACGATCCCTTTGATGATCTGGAGCGCCCCGTTTGGGAGCAAGGCGGCGGTAAGGCGGATCCCCGTTTCAAGGCGGCGCTGCGGGTGGACCCGCTGTTGAACAATTGGAGCGAGGCCGGCAAGCATCTTAGGGAATGGGGCTATGAGGTCGGGACCGCTATCACCGGCAAGACAATTGAAGAGGTGCGCCGCTTTCTAAGGAACCGGATAGATCTGATGGGAGCGCTCTATCTGGCTGTCTCCCTGCCGCCTGCCTTCAGATACCCGGAGGATTCCGAACGCGGGAAATTGATAGAAAGCTGTATACTGCCGGTCTGTCTGGAGAAGGATATTCCCTTTGCCCTGATGATCGGGGTCAAGAAGCTGGTCAATCCCGGTCTTAAGCTGGCCGGCGATGCCGTAGGCAGGAGTGATATAGATACGGTGATAAATCTCTGCGGCGCATATCCTCAAAACAAATTCATGGTTACTATGCTGGCGCGAGAGAATCAGCATGAACTATGTATCGCTGCCCGCAAATTCCGAAATCTGATGATCTTCGGCTGCTGGTGGTATCTCAACAACCCCAGTCTCATAGAGGAAACGACTCGGATGCGGCTGGAACTGCTGGGCAGCAGTTTTATTCCACAGCATTCCGATGCCAGGGTGCTGGACCAGCTTATCTACAAGTGGGCCCACTCCAGAAAGATCATCGGCGATGTTCTCTTTAATAAATACAGCGATCTTATGGCTACCGGCTGGCTTCCCGAAGCAAGTGAGATCGATCGAGATGTAAAGAAGCTCTTCTCCGGCAACTTTCGAACATTTTTGCAGCGGAAATTACCGTAGCCCTTACGGTTGCAACCTTCAATATATTTGTTTTCAGCTGCGGCATAGAGCTTTCTTTGGAAGCAGCCGGCCTTTCGTGATTCACGGCCGATGCTGTAAATACCATATTTTATTATCCCCTCTTTGGTTTTTTAATCCTTTCATCAAGCATCTTATATAGAATGCTTGTATATTTCTTCTGTTTACGATAACCTAAAATATATCAGATGGAGCTTATGTATAATAAATCATCATGGGGAAGGTAATTTATGCAAACGTACAATCTAACACCCGAGGAGAAAAGTGCGAGCGTGCCATGGGATCTGGCGCTGGATAGAGCCTCTTGGATCTGGAGGCAAGAGGACCAGAGTTTGCCGCATCAGTATATCTGTTTCAGAAAGACTTTTTCTCTGGAGAAAGTACCTGGTAAGGCAATCCTGGCTATTGCGGCCGATTCCGATTTTATTCTTTATATCAATGGTGCCGAGGCCGGGCGAGGACAGTTCAGCGATTATCCGGAGAGAAAGACCTATACTGAGTTGCAAGTGCGTAAGTTTCTTAAAAAGGGGGTTAACCTGATAAGTGTTTTAGCTTACTATCGCGGTTGCGACTCTCATGAATACCGCTCCGGCCGTCCAGGACTCTTGCTGGCTCTGGCCGGTGAGGCCGGGACGATTTTAGTTAGCGATACCTCCTGGAAAGTCTTGCAGCATCCTGCCTTCAGGCACGGAGAGATGCCCAAAGTAACGTCACAGATGGGCTTTACCGCCTGCTTTGATGCCCGGTTGGATATTCCCTGGACTAAAAACTCTTTTGATGATAAAGAATGGCCGCAGGCCATAGTTACAAACGAAGCGGGGCAAGGGCCGGAGCTGTCTCTTCGGCCGGTGCCGCCGCTCAAAATAAAGAGAGTATCGGCAACGCATATTACGGCCTACGGCTATGTAATGCGCAGGCAAAAAGAGGAGGGAACGTTTGCTGAAATTATGGCGCGGGACGTCTTGAAACGGCAGCGTCTTCCCGAATTGAAAGAGAGGGCTCTGATATTGGATATCCCTCCGGCCGGTGTTGACGGGCACTACCTGATAATTGATCTGATGCGCGAGGAAGTGGGTTTGCTCAGCTTCTCCATAGAAGCTTCGGAGGGTACCGTACTGGATATAGCTCATGGCGAGCATCTGCAGGACGGCCGGGTCAGGGCCAGGATCGGGGTGCGCAACTTTGCCGATAGGTATATCTGCCGCCAGGGTCTGAACAAATTTACCCTGCCTTTCAGGCGGTTGGGAGCGCGGTATCTGGAAGTACATATCACAGGCATGACGGCTCCGCTAAGCTTTCATATTATGGGATTGAAGCCGGCAGAGCTGGAGCTTGACGTCAGAGGGAGCTTTTATACTCACGATGAAACGGCAGTGAAGACGTACAATGTCGGCAGGCGAACGCTGCAGCTCTGTATGCATGAGCATTTTGAGGATTGCCCCTGGCGTGAACAGGCCCTTTATGCCTTTGATTCACGCAATCAGGCGCTTTACGGTTATTATGCCTTCGGCAACTACGACTTTGCCGGAGTATCCTTTGATTTGCTGGGTCGCGGCATCCGCTCGGATGGTTTGCTGGAGCTGTGTGCGCCGGCCAGAGTGCCGGTGAATATACCCTCCTTCAGCCTGGTCTGGATCACCGCTCTGGCAGAACATATGCTCTATAGCGGCCGGAAGGAGCTCTTTGTCCGCTATCAGGAGCAGATAGATTTTATGCTGGAGAAGGTCTTTGCCGGGCTGGGCTGTGCCGAACTTTATCGACCTCCCGCGGGTAATGGAATCTGGCACTTTTACGACTGGCAAAATGGGTTGGATGGTTATAGCGGTGATTTCTCCAGGGAGGATACGGATAGATTTGATGCACCTTACAATCTCTTTCTATATGAAGCTCTGAGCGCCTACATCTGGATGCTTGAACAGAGCGGTCAGGATGAAAAAGCCGCCGGTATAGCTGTCCGCCGTGATGAACTGGGGGCGGCTGTTAACCGGTCCTTCTGGGATAATGAGAGAGGCTTGCTGTCTACATGTTTTATCAGCGGCAGAAGGTGCCATTTCTCGGAACTGGTTCAATGCCAGGCTATGCATGCAGGCATATTGTCTGCCAAACAGACATCCAGGATTCTTGATCACCTGCTCGAAGAGAAAGAGAAGAATCTCATCCCCGTTACCTTGAGCAGCATGATATATAAGGTTCTCGCTTTTAATGGTTTAGGAGAGAAAGCACGCTCAGCCGTTGCCCGGGAGGTGTCCGAGATCTGGGGGCAAATGCTTGCTGCCGGGGCCACTACCTTCTGGGAAACATCTGTCGGAGCTGAAGCCTTTGATGGAGCCGGCAGTCTTTGCCATGGCTGGAGCGCCCTGCCGGTCTACTATTATCAGGCTTGGGTGCTGGGCATACGCCCGCTGCAGCCCGGCTATAGAACCTTTGCCGTCTCTCCATTTCCCGGTGGGATGACCTCAGCCTCTGGAAAAATCCCTACGCCTGCCGGAGATATAAAGATAAAATGGCGGTGGGAAGAGGGAGGGTTGATAGTAGAAGCCGTTGGCCCGGCCGAACTTCAGCCCTGTTTAATGCCTTTACCGGAGGCCCCGGTTAAGGCAGCAAGCTACAACAGGGCTCTGTTAACGATATGTAAAGAGGGAT
>JAQUEL010000057.1:0-9185 GCA_028685295.1 bacterium | reverse complement strand
GCAGTGTCAGAATAATTTGAAACAGATAGGAATAGCGCTCTCCATGTATGCACAGGATTATGACGGGTATATATGGATTGAGAGATTGGATAGCTATCCTCCTCGACGCTGGAGCTTCGTTCTTTGGGAAGGACAATACATCGGCAATAAAGATATTCTTACCTGTCCAAGCCTGAGGCCGGAACGGTTTAATGCCAGTCTTGGTCATTGGTATACTTATGGCATGAGAGCAAGAAATGTTCAGCCTTGCTACCTTGATAGTTTTGGTATCAGTAAGCCTGCTGACTATCCTATGGTTATGGATAGCGTAACTGTTCCGGGCAAGGGGTGGGCTGTCGGGTGGCAAAATGCCGCTGTACCTGATTGTAATATATCGGTTGCTCAAGCAAGGGTACATCTTAGACATGATGGTCAAGCAAATATTCTCTTTTTAGACGGACATGTTAAAACAGTGGGTCCAAATATACATAAGGTTTACGGCTTCCCTTACTATTATGACGGATATAGTTCAGTTCCATAACTGAGCAGAAAACGCCTCTTTGGCAGAGCAGAAAGGATAAAACACATGTTATCTTTGTATAAGTGGCGTGAAATAGTTATAGCAGCTTTTCTGTTCTTAACGAGTCTTTTTCCTATGGTGACGAACAAAGCAGTTATTGCAAATAACTTGTCTGGATACGAGACGGATGCCCTGCTGGTGAAAATAGGGGACATCACATACGTTCATTATAGAGATGAGGTAGTCGTTAACATAAACATCAATGCTACAGGCTCTTGGGCTGGTTTAGCAATTAAAGCAAAAGTGCTGTCACAAAATGAAGATAAAATACTGATTATCCGGAAATTGGAGCGGTTAACGCCGGATACGTTAAATATTGTCATTGATACCGCAGCAATTCCTGACGGTAGGTATTTTCTTAGGCTGGAATTGATAGATAGCACCGATAAAACCGACAAAAGATATCGAATAATATCTTCAGAAAAAAAAGAGTTCTCTATTAATAAATTCCCTCGTTCGACAAAATCAGCAAGAGTGTATATAAATGAGAATAACGCCTTGGTTGTAGATGGGCAGCTTTTCTTTCCTATTATGAGTTATGCGGTAACCGCTGGAACCAAAGCTTTCAAAGAATTAGAGGAAGTCGGCTTCAATACGGTTATCGGACCGCACACCACTGCTAATAACCCTTTTATTGCTGAGCAGATCAAAGAATACTTGTATATTGCATCCAAGGCAAAGCTCAAGGTTATGTCTACAGCAGCAAGCTATGTCTGGGGTAGCCCTCCACAGCTATCATGTCCAACGCCAGAAACAGTAATCAGCAAATTTAAAGATCATCCTTCGCTGTTGGGGTGGTTTACCGGCGATGAAATCTTTGCCAATCGTGTAAGCGTAGAGCAAATGGATAAGCTGTATAAAATAATCAGGAAGAGGGATCCCGATCATCCGGTGGGACTCAATTTAATGAAAGCTGATGTGGATTACTTTCCGGGTGTTACATCGGTAAGCGATATTGTATCTTTCGACTGGTATCCTATTCCCAACACTTCGCTTTCCAGTTATGCCGATCTGATTGCGCAACTGAAAAGAAGAGTCGCTTCCCGTAAACCTGTATGGGTATGGCTGCAGCTCAGCCTCAAAGGGGAGAGGGCTAGGGATCCGTCGCCGCAGGAGTTGCGCTGCATGACCTGGCTGGTGATAGCTCACGGTGCTAAAGGTATAGGATATTTCATTTACTCCGCTAATATCAGTCCGGAAAGCAAGAAGGCCCTGAGGAAGATAATCTCCGAAGTGAGTTGCCTGGCGCCGGTTATCCTGTCGTCTCCATCTGGAGAGAAGGTCACGGTGCAGCGGGTAAAGGGCAGCGGGCAGGTGGATATCCTGTTCAGAGAGCATGAAGGCAAAGGGTATCTCATTGCTGTGAATAAGAGCGAGATGTCTGTAGATGTCAGGTTTATGTTGCCGGAGCACTTTGTCGGCAAGGAGGTGAAGGTGCTTTTTGAAAACAGAAATATCAAACAGGACGGCCATTTTTATGATAGGTTTGTCGCACACGATGTGCATATATATGAATGGGAGGCGAGGTCATGAGCTTCTTTACGATTAGGAGAATTCAAGCACAGATAGCGGTTTTGATAATGTTAGGATGCTGTTTGTTTCTTGCTGGCGGCCATTCAGCTGGTGCGGCTACGACAGATACTACTTGGACCGGAAAAGTTTCTACGAATTGGGACGATGCCGGCAATTGGGACAATGGTGTTCCTACCGCAGGAGACGGATTTAAAGCGATTGTACCAGGATATCTTGAAAGGAATCCCATTATAGCGAAGAGTGGCAGCCAGGTAGGAAATAGTCTGACAATTCTCAGCGGTGCCAAGCTTGTTTTAAACGGTGATCTTGAAGTTAACGGAGCGATTATCATTGATGTCGGCGGTGAAATACAGGTTGGAGAAGGGGCTGTCCTGAAGAGCTATGGCAATTACAATTGGATAGTGAATGGAACGCTGCTTTTGCAGCCCGATAGCACCGCTTGGTTGGAGCCGACAGAAAATGCTTGCGGCAGCATAGTGTTAACAAAAAGCGGAAGCTTGGTAGCTCGGGGCAACCAGGAGAAACCGATAACGATAAAAGGAAGCCCCTATCCCAGAACAATGAAAAATTTGTCGATTCAAGGCAGTACGAATATCATTATGGAGTATGTAACTATGTTTAATGTGCAAACCGGCATAGGCGTTTCTGTCACGCCTAAAGGATCTAGACTGTCAAATCTTAAACTGGGGGGAGGCAGCCTGTTCTCTATCGATGCTTGGAGCAGCGCTAAGCTTGTTGTTTATGATAGCGAACTGTTCTCTTCGCTTAACCTCTACTCCAATGCCGCCGTTGAACTGGTGCGTTGTAACCTAAACAGTAAAGAACCCCTTTTTCATGTTAAATTGGATAAAGGATGGGTAATTAGTCGCGAGGATGTGCAAAACAAAGGGGCATATATATATTGGGCCGGTTCTAAAGGGTGCAATTGGCATGCAGGAAGTGTAGCACCGACGGCAAACGATGATGTTATTCTGAAAGATAACAGGTGGACTGAAAGCGATTGTGTTATCTTGGATGCTGATGCTGTTTGTCGCAACCTTACCATTGATAAAGGGGCCAAGCTGGTTGTCAGTAAGGGGGCGAAACTGGTCGTTTACGGGTCTGTTACTAACAACGGGAAGATCGAGGCTGAGCCTGATGCTATAGTCAAAGCAAATGAGAATGTAACCGATCAGACGAAAAAATAAGCATTGCTGAGGCACATGGAGGTAAACATAATGTGTCGACGTGCGGAAACATTATGAGGTGGCTCATGCTGCATGGCCGCAAAAACACAACTAGGCCGAGGAGATTAATATTATGAAGAAATACATAATATGGAGCGTAGTAACGGCTGTTGCCTTAGCGATGGGAATTGTTTCTATGTATCCTCTCTGTATCCCGGCAGCAGCCTCGGAATTGCCTGTTTGGGCAATTGCACCGACAGCTGGCTTCAAGGTAAAGAATGTCACCATATATCTGAAGCTGGAGAAAGAGAATCCGGCAGCCGGTGAAACGATTTATGCCCGGGCTATGGCCGTAAAGGAAGGCAAACCGCTCAAGGCTGGGTTGAAACTGCTTCTTGACGGCCGGGCGCTGCCCAGTGAGGCCCTGCCGGATCATTATCTCTTCCTGATTTCCTGCCAGCGTTCCGGCACGAAGAAGCTGCAGTTGGTGTATGGCGAAGGGAATGAGCCTCCGGTGATTGCCGGCAGTATCGGGATCACCATAGGCCCCCGGCCGGCAGCTCCCCAAGAGGGTTATTTCCCCATAGGTACATGGCATGCCACCACCTGGGGCAAGAAGAAGGATGAGAGCATGGTGGATCACCTCTCGTCCGTATTTGCTGGCTTGCAGGCATGGGGAGTGAATACCACATGCAGTATCTGGTACGGCACGGATGACAAAGCAATCTTTAAAATTGGAAGTGAACATGGAATCAAGAGCATTCTTTATGTAAGTGAAGCCGATGATCTGGGCATGGCATACTACCATGACGCCATGCGCTTTCAACCGGCTACAAACGATATCAGGATAGAGGGCGAGGATTTCTTGGCTGCTGTCGGTTTTCAAAAGCTGGGGGCGGTTGAGGATGAAACAAAGTCGGGACTGCCGCGTATATGGCGTAACGGATATTCGGCCCTAAAGAGCTTATCCGGGCAGGCGGTTGCTCATCTGTGGCAGGAGGCTGACCCCGGCAAAGCGGGGTATTATGCAGAGTACGTTTTCACGGTAAAGGAAGAGGGCACTTACAGAATGCTGGCCTTGATGTCGGCCGTTTCTCGGTGGCATGTTTCCTCCTTTGCTTGGCAGTTCGACAACGGTCCGGTATGTATGATGGACAGGACGATGGCTCATGGTAGCAGCGTTACACATGACGGCAGTTTTACCATTCTGGATATGTCGTGGCATCAGTTGGGATTCCGCTATTTAAAAAAGGGCAGACACACCCTGAAAATCATTGTCAGAGAGAAAGGATTACAGGGTGTCTATACGCAATCTATCGATCAGATAGCGTTAAGAAAGGTTGCAGGAAAGAGCAACCGGACTGGAAAGCTGGTGCTTGATCTGATAGGAGATGATTTAAGCCCAGCCGGTAACCTGGTGGTAAATATAGATGATTCTCCTTGGCATGCTGTATCGGATTACAACGGTAAAGTGGTGATTGATGGTGTGCCGGTGGGCAGGCACCGGATCAGGATATATCCGGTCAACGATTTTGATGCATACGGAGGTGGGACGGCGCGAAGAGAGAGGGCTGAACGGTTTTTGGGGAAGAGATACGGAGCCGTGACTATAGGCTTGAATATAAGGCCCGGTCGGGAAACGGCAAAGAAGGTAATTCTGGAGAAGGATTATTGTTCCCTTGAAAAAGCTCGGGAGGTGGCTGATAAATACGCTTCAAGATTTGCCGCGGAATCCGGCTTTATGGGGTATTACATCATGGATGAACCCGAAGCAGATTGGGCCGATACTCTATATATTATCAGCAAATCCTTAAATTATTATGATCCCGGCCATGGTACTTTCAGCGCCCTCAATCATGCTCATACGGCGCCTACCCTGGTCGATAAGCTTGATCAGAAGATATTGATGTTCGACATTTATAGGCAGTTTAAAAACTCGCCGGTAGGAGATTTCGGCGGATTTGAGGCAGAGATAGATAACTGGCGAAAGATTGCCGGTAGCAGGCCCTTTTGGGTGGTCTTACCTGCTTTTGCCGAGGGCGATATGCGTTGGCCCACTGCTGCTGAGGCCCGGGCGATGGTTTACATGAGTGTTGCCCGTGGTGCTAAAGGTATTTTCTATTTCTATCTGCATCCGTTTCTTGAAAACAGAGAGGGCTTTAAGGCTTATCTGGAGGCCGTGGTCCCTATAAATAAGAAGCTACAAAAAATGGGCACCATTCTTACCGAGTTATGTTACTCGAACTGCAATATCGCTTTCTGTTCCTCGGGAGAGGTGCATACTTTGAGCGATGCTGCTGGAAAGCGTTATCTGGCAGTGATCAACAAGGATATGTTGGCCGAAAGAAGGATTACGGTTACCGTTGGCGCCTCTGCGGCCGGAGGCATAACGCAGATATATGAGATTCCTGATAAAAGGAGCGTGAAATTCAGCAGCGGAAGTAGAGGAATTGAATTCGATGTTACCCTGCTTCCGGGTGACGGCGCCTTCTTCAGGCTGGATGGAGAATAAGTAAGAAGACATCCATGATGATCGAAAAGTTTAAAGAAGGCATTCGGTGAAAAGCAAGTCATTATTGGATATGCCTTGGATATGGTTAAGCGTTATTTTAAAGTACAGAGCTAATTAAAGGAGAGATTCGCATGCAGGCTGATAATACGTTTACTTTTGGAGTGATATTTGCTCCCAGGACAGGGGAGGCGGTTTCCCTTAAAACACCATGTCCTGTCAAGGTGGAAGAGGCACGGCGGTATTTCGATAATTTATTTTTCGACCTGGCCGCCCATAATATAAATACAGCCGTCGAATTTTGCGGCTACCCGGAGCATTATGAAATAATCCTAGAAGCTGCTGAACGATATGGCATACGGGTTGTGCTTAGTGTGAAGCAACTTGCGGAAATCATTCGCCAACCTCTCCTGAAAAGGGAGGAAGCGGAAGCATCTCTAGCGCAGGCGATAGGTAAACTTGACACACCATCGCTGCTGGGATATTACCTGATAGATGAACCGCGGGAAGATATCATAGAAAACCAGGCTAGGGTTGATAGCATACTGAAGGAGCTTGATCCTAGTCGTGTAAGGCTTTCCTGCCTTGATAATGTTGATATAATGGAGAGGATATTCTCGATTTATCAGCCGGAAATTCTTTTGATAGATGTATATCCATTAACACGCTGCAGCCCGGCAGGTGATCTCAATCGAGGGCACGGAGAACGCCAGGATTACAGTTTTACGCAGTACATAGATAAAGCGCATTCCCTCAAGCCCAATAATCCTCTATGGGTTATATTGCAGGCTTTTGGTCACGGAGATATCGGCAAATTTCAACTCTGGCGTATGCCGTCACCATCTGAAATCAGGGTTATGACATACCTTGCTATATCTCACGGCGCTAAAGGGATTATCTATTTTCTGTACAACACGCTGGATAACATGCCTCATGAGTATTTGAGAGGTATGAGAGATGAAGAGGGAGAGGCAACTCCCATTCTGTCTGAAATAGGGCGTATCGGAGAAGAGATAAAAATCCTGTCGCCGTTCTTGATGGAACTCAAACCGGTAGAGAGCTTGATCGATGATATCAGTGAGCCGCTGGATATCCGGTCTTTTGTAGATAACCGAGGCAACAAGGTTTTGATCGTTGTTAATAAAAACATCTCTGAAACGGCTGCTTTACGGCTGAATATAGCTGAAGATAGAATCGGAAACCGGATTGAAAGCATAGTCGATGCCTATAATGGGGACGAATTGCCGTTTAGCAAGCATAACGGCACGATACATATTGATATGGCTCTGCCTCCGGCGAGATGCAGATGCTTGAAATTCATTTCTTTGAATAAAGCAATAAGGATGTAATCAAAATGGAGAAGTACATTATCTACAATATACCGCTGCGAGGTGGCGATACTTCTCCCATCTGGTCCAGGTGGGATATGGCGGTGGGCGTCAAGGCACTGTTGGAGAAGTATGAGCTGGCCGGCACTTGGCTGCCCAGGTACGACGCTCTTTGCAATCCTGACTACACGGATCTCTGCCTGAGCCTGGATGATAGGCAGGAGGTGGGGATATGGCTGGAGATCACCGCTTCCCATGCCGAGGCGGCGGGAGTACCGTATTGCATAGACGACGGTGAGGAGTGGTTCTGGGCCAAACACGCCCTGACCATGGGCTATACCCAGGCTGAAAGGCGGCGTCTCATCGATGTCATCATGGAACGCTATTCAGAGCTGTTCGGGCTTTATCCCAGAGTGGTCTCTATGTGGATGATAGACAGTTTCTCCGCTGACTACATGAGCCGGAAGTACGGCATCAAGGCTGTGGGCCTGTGCCGCAACCAGTATGGCATAGACGGCTATACCCTGTGGGGAGGCTGGAACAATTTGCTCTATTGGCCGTCGCGAAAGTATATCTGGCAGCCGGCCTCTTCTCTGGAGGGCAAGGGGGATTTCATCATCTATCCCGTCATCACCGAGGATACACTGATCAACTACGGCAATGAAAAGGGGATCTGGTCGACGGAAGTCTCCATGATGCAGTTGCAGAATCTGTCTGCTGATCACGTCATCAGCTACATCCGTCAGTTGACAGAGCATACGCTGCAGAACGGTTTCCCGGTCAGCCTGGTCTCTCTGGTAGTGGAGAATAGCTGGGACTGGGGACAGTTGGCGGAGGCGTACGAGCGTCAGGCTTCCCATCTGGCGGCACTACACCGCCAGCAGGTTGCTCGTGTGGTTACCGTCAGCGAGATTGCCGGAACGTATACTCAGACATATCCCGACCTCTCTCCGGCCCAGATATGGTATCAGCCGGCGGGGATCAAAAACCCTCTGCTCGATAGCGCCTGCATAACGGTATGCACCCGGCGCTACCGGGCCCGGATGAGGACGGATTACGACGGGACCGGTCTGAAGATGACGGATTTGCGCGTTTACGATGAAGATGAGACCGATCCCTACTGGGAAGAGGTATCGCAGGGGCGATTTGCCTCCTGGATAATTCCTTTTCTGCTTGATGGCAGCTTGTATCATATCAACGGCAGCAGCGATGCTCCCCTGATAGATATATCGTCCAGCGAACCGACATACCTGGCCTTGAGGGCCTTATCCGGGAAAGGAAGCGAGCATAAGGAGAGATTGTGCCGTCTGGATGAACATACCTTCCTTTGGGAAGAGGAGCGTTTTACGGCCGAATGGTTCTTTGGGGACGAAGAGATCGTGATCAAGACTGGTTCCCGGTTCCCTGGCGACACCATCGGGTTTGAACTGGTCTGCGACTGTACTTTGCCGGAAGTAAGCGCTAGCAAAGAGGGTCTTTCAGCCGCCGGTTTTACGGAAAAGAGCGATCTGATCAAAGCAGCGCAGATTATTGTTGCCGGCCGGCATACGCCTGATGTATCTCTTGATATACGTTCTCTTGATCAACAGGAGATACTTGCTGGCGACTGGACAGCGCTTGGGGAAGTATCACGGCTTATGATCCGTGGTGAGCAGGAAGAGCTCTCTCTCTGCCTACGGCCGGGAAGGCGCCCGATCTCTTTTAAGGAGCAGACTGCGGCTGTATGGTGTTAATTCGGAGTCAGATCCGAATCTTTCTCACTCTCGGGGCAGGGCAACGGCGGGATTAAGGAGAGCATATCCATGCTGCGCTGCTGCAGCTTTGCCGGTATCATGACACTGCGTTCTCATTAGAAGAGGATGGCAGCGTTCAGACGGACAGCGGTGGCTTTTTAGCGGCTGCTGGATAACTGGATAATATATAATATATCAAGAAGGCTTGAGACAAGGGCCGTGAGGCAATGGGGTGCATGTAAAGTTTTTTGGGACAAGCGAGAGAGATAGCCGTTAGCCAGCTATCATAGAAAGGGATAAAAAAATGTTATCCTCCGTCTTAGCACTCCCGAAAGGGAAGAAGGAGGATAACATTGG
>JAQUEL010000120.1 GCA_028685295.1 bacterium | reverse complement strand
GACCCATTTAACGCCCGCGGGACGCCACTGGGAATAGGTCGTGCTATAGGGCCCTTTCGCACAGGATTTGACATGCCCATCGGTAAAAAGAACGTTGGCTCTTTCATGATGACGGTAGCAGACGTTTTTAAGTTCGCCGGTTGTACTTACAAATGCATGATTGGTTTTTCCAGGGAAAGTAAAGCCTTCGATGCGCTCTTCAGCTCCATAACCACTGTTTATACTATCTATTGCCAGAAGGGTATTGCTGGGAGTTTCGATAGAGGCAAGGATTGCCGTATCATTATTGGCGCCAAGGAGGAGGAGGCCGATATACTGGTTATATGAATACCCGCGGCTACGGTAGGCAACATAAGCATGATTCGCATTTCCACTGGGACAGTGAAAGATGCTGTAATTATCCCTTTTATTGGCTTCGTTTATATTACTCTCGTAATTCAGATAAGGCATTAGCTGATAATCCCAGAGCTTGCCATTCGTATCGCTTATAGGTAAAACTCCATCCCAATCCTGGGCATACATCAGGCTGGCCGCACCAATCTGCTTAAGGTTACTCTGGCACTGTGCTCCCCTGGCTGATTCGCGTGCTCTGGAAAATACCGGAAAAAGGATAGCTGCAAGAAGAGCGATGATAGCAATAACTACAAGTAATTCTATTAACGTGAAGCCTCGCCTTCGATTTTTCAGCTTAGTAAACATGTCTCAATCTCTCCTTAGCCTTTTATTACGACCGTCCTGTTGGCCGCTGTGATCCGTTAGGTACGGATGACTTCTTTTCTCTTCACGGTATCTCTCAAAATAAAATGCATAGGTATCTCTCTGCCCGGCAGATAAGATACGCCTTCCTTCATCATCTGGCAAAGCATCCGCATAGCCGTTTGGCCCAACTCCCACATAGGTGCTTTTAAAACTGAAAGAGCAGGATTAAATTTCTCCGACATATCCGTACCGGTGCTACCTATCACCGATACATCTTCCGGCACCTTGAGCCCTAACTCCTGGCAGAATTCAATCGCCCCCATAGCCAGATAATCGCCGTGGGAGAAGATAGCTTCCGGCATTCTGCCTTTCTCCTGCCAGTATGCTCTTAGCGCCTCCTTGCCCGCTTCAAGGTGACTGCCGTTAGCTTCCCTGATATCCAGGCGGGATAAACTTACCCCTCTGCGCATCAATGCTTCCTGGAAACCTCTTATCTTCAGAATCTGCGAGTATCTGTAAGTATTCAGCATAAGCACCAGAAAACTATTTATACCGGCATCTATCAAATAATCGGCCACTTCAGCACTGCCCTGGTAATAGCTTGCCATAACATAATTATGATTGATCTCCTCGGACCAGCGGTTAACGGTGACATAAGGCTTGTTCGTCCTCTCCACCAGCATCAGCAGCTTGGAAGAGTAGGGCAAGGGAAACAGAATAAAGCCATCGAAGTTACCGGTATCGCTTATTATCTTCCAGAGGTCCTTCTCATTATCTCTTACAGGCATCATCGTAAAGGAGTACCCCGCCAGCATATTCTCTTGCATGCTGGCATAAATAGCGCTTGTCCAGGGAGCTTTATTCATATCGATAGATTTCTCTCCCTCCCCTTCAAGGCAATGAAAAAAAACACCTATATGCCCCTTCAATCCAGTAGGAAAGAGACCTTTCTTTCGCCTATCGCTAACTCTTGTCCTGGCGCCTCTTGAAGCAATCAGATACCCTTCTCGGACCAAGTCAGATACAGCTTTGTTACAGGTCATCAAACTTACACCGTACATAGCGGACAGGTCTTTTAATGTCGGCAGGTAATCGTTAGTTCCTAAAATGCCTTCATCTATATCGGCCATGATCTTTTGCTTGATCTGAGCATACAAAGGTAGCCCGATTCCTCGCTTAAGCACATTAGGCATATTACCTGCATCCCTTCAATAGCGCTTTGCAATGTATTACATAATAGTTATTATATAATACATTGCAGCTATAAGGTTGTCAAGCGCCGAATTGATTGCCCAAAAATCGCTCTGTAATATCTATCTAAGCAGGCTATCTATAACTTCCTCCCATTGAGGCATCGTGCCATGAGCACGACCGCTGAAACTTGTAATGGAAAGGAGAGCAAGATTCATAACATTGGTTTTTCCAATGGCGGGTATAATATTATTTCATTCGACCGGACGATAATTTGCGGTATTCGGACGGGGTAAGGCCGGTAACCATCTTAAAGCTACGGTTGAGCAAGGCAAAATCAGGCAAGCCTACCTCCCGGGCAATAGTACTGATCTTGCGCTCCGGGTCATCCTCAAGCAATCTTTTGGCTTCGGCTATCCGCCGCTGCGTCAAATACTGCTTGAAGTTCAGGCCACTGCATCTTTTAAAGAGACGGGATAGATAGCTGGGAGAGACGGCAAAGCAATCCGATAGCCGACTCAGCGTTAATTCCTGTTTGAAGTTGGAATCTATGTAACGCATAACATCATTTATCAGAGGATTTTCTCGCCTTAGCGGCTCTCGACGTAAGGCAGCCCGCCTGATTAAAAGAATAAGCCTCAGTAATTCGCTGTAGATTATCTCCATCCAGTAAGGCTGCCCGCCCTCCTTCTCTTCTATTATGTTTCTGATAATGACTTCCGCCGCAGCGGCTTCCCGCTCCGTCAGCTCCAGCAACCGGGGGGAATCCTCCGGCAGATCGGCTAAACAGCTGTGATCACCCAGAAAATCGGCGGCAAAACAGAAGGAGTACTTTTCTATATATGCGGAAGGGACAAGCTCCAGACGATGAATTTCGCCCGGCCTTACCACCAGCAAAGAGTTGGTATGGAACGGGTAGCTGCGGTCGCGGATAAAATAGGCTCCCTGCCCTTTTCTGATATACTGAATCTCCATCTCTTGATGATACGCCAGAGAACCGGAGGATGTATACGTGCCCTGATTGAAGTTTATCTTGACAGGACACTCCACCGGCGCGTTGAATACCGGAGCGCTTATGGGCTTATTTGCATCATCCAACAATGTTACAACCTCAAGCCGTAGGCCGACCAAGCTGATATTGATAAAAGCTCCTTTTCTTCAATATTCTTTGCTATACAACTAATAACCTTTTATCGCTTCATCTTTACAG
>JAQUEL010000056.1 GCA_028685295.1 bacterium | reverse complement strand
CTTTTAGTTGTTTTAATTGGGTTCGAGTCAATGTAATTCTTCCTTCTTTCATGCTTTGCATTTTATTTCAAAAAGGGACATTATCTCAAGTGAATTACATAGTGACATTATCACAAGTTAACCACACGGACCTCTACAGCACGTTGAGTTTTGCCATAATCCATGATAAAATAACATGGCAAATTTGCACGGGCTGTTAGCTCAGTGGTTAGAGCGCCTGGTTTACACCCAGGAGGCCGCAGGTTCGAATCCCGCACGGCCCACCATTTTTATTGATTCAAAGCAAGAGAATAAAAGACTAGCGGTAAGCATATTGCTAGAGTAGAGTATCAAGTATTGCTCATTTGCCCGCTGGATCGGCGGCGATAACGATGCAGGGGAGCGTTTTATGCGTAATTCTCTCTTTGAACCATCCAGGGAGCTTTCGGTAATCGGTGATTTTGATGTTGTCATTGTAGGTGGAGGAGTAGCCGGATGCGCTGCCGCATTGGCCGCGGCACGCAACGGCGCCAGCGTTTGCATCATCGAGAAGGAGCATGCTTTGGGAGGACTGGCCACGCTGGGCCTTATCGCCATCTATCTGCCGCTTTGCGATGGTATGGGCAACCAGGTTGTTGCCGGTCTAGGCGAGGAGTTTCTTAAGCTATCCATAAGATATGGTCCCGGCGAGATTCCTGTGTGCTGGCGATTGCCGTCCGGACTGGAGGAAAGAGCAAAGCAGCGTTACAGCCTTACTTTCAATCCCGCTTCCTTTGCGATTGCGCTGGAGGAATTGCTTCTGCAGAACGGTGTGGATCTTCTCTACGACAATCGCTTTTGTAATACCGTTGTAGAAGAGCACAGGATAATCGGGTTAGTGGTGGAGAACAAGAGCGGGCGCTGTGCCGTACGATGCAAAATAGCTGTGGATGCCACGGGTGATGCCGACATCTGCCATATGGCCGGCGAGGAAACAGTAGCCCTGAACACTAACCGAAGAAGCGGATGGTTCTATGCTTTTGACGGGCAGGGAACACAGACAGAGCCTCAGCTTTCTCTGCAAATATCGGGAGATTCTCTTTATGAGGAACTACCTGCCGGTAGCCGCATCTTCTCTGGAGTGGATTGGCGGGATGTATCCGATATGAACATAGAGACTCGCAAGATTATCATGCAGAGAATAAAGATTATGATAGAAGCCGAGGGGAAAAGGGGTGCTTATCCGCTGATAGTTCCCTCCATACCTCAGTTCCGCATGACACGGAGACTCAAGGGCGGCATCGAACTGGATGAGAGCGATGACAAAAGGATCTTCGAGGATTCCGTAGGCCTGACCGGAGATTGGCGCAAGGCCGGCCCTGTCTACAGTATACCGTATAGAGCGCTTGCAGGCAGGGTTGTTGGGAACCTCTTGACGGCGGGAAGGTGCATTTCGGCAACTACATCCGCCTGGGACATTACCAGAGCCATTCCAACCTGTGCCGTAACCGGAGAAGCTGCCGGAACTGCCGCCGCCATGGCGGCGGCAGCCGGATTGACTGCCTGGGATTTGGATATAGAATCGCTGCAAAAGCAGCTTGCTTTGCAGGGCGTTATTTTGTAGATCGAACCGATTCATCTCTTTAAAAAAATGATAATGGTCGTATAGGCCGAATCTTAGGTATAAAGATTCGGGCGGCCGGACAGCGTCCATAAGCTTGTACAGTCTTATCATAGATAAGCAGTCAAATGCAAGCATTCTTCTTATCAGGGGATCAAAGCTGTAATAGAAGTATAAAATTCGGTTACAGGCAGGAAAAGAGAGCACTTCCATAGAATAGTTTTCTAGTGTTTGTCCAATTATTTTACTGAACAAAAAAACTTTTAAAAAAGAAGGAGATTGCTATGGTTAGAGTAGGTTTGGTCGGAGCAGGGTTCATGGGTAAGATGCATGCCAATGTTTACAGTGTGTTGGAAGACGCCACCTTGGTGGCTGTGGCGGATACTGCATCGGGTGTGGCTGCTGAAGTCGCCGGGCAATGGGGCGCCAAGGCCTATGAAAGCTTTGAAGCCATGATGGCGGCAGAGAAACTTGATTTGGTGGATATTTGCCTACCCACCTATTTGCATGCCGAATATACAGTCAAAGCCGCTAATGCCGGCGTGGATGTAATGTGTGAGAAGCCGATGGCCATGACAGTGGAGGAGGCAGATCGCATGGTAGCTGCCGCTCGCGATAACAACGTCAGATTAATGATAGGGCACTGTATCCGCTTTTGGCCGGAATACGAGATACTTAAAGAATATACGGACAGTGAGCGTCTGGGCAGGTTAAAATCCATCAATTTGACCAGAGTCAGTCCTCTGCCGGTATGGTGCTGGGATGGCTGGTTGCTGGATGAGAGCCGTTCCGGCTCAGCGGTACTGGATCTGCATATCCATGATACAGATTATATTCTTTATCTGTTAGGGCAGCCGGATGAAATCTTCAGCCGGGGCACGCAGGACAAGAACGGCCTGAGCCATATCTATACTACCATGGCCTTCGGCAACACAGTTGCCTTCATAGAGGGCGGTTGGGACTTCAACGGCACCTTCCCCTTCAAGATGGCCTTCCGAGCTGTTTTTGAAAAGGGTGCTCTGGCTATGGATGGCGGGCCATTGACCATCTATGAGGATGGTAAGGATCCGGTTCAACCTGAGATAGACCGGATGGAGGCCTCCGGCGCCGGCGGCAATATCTCCGACTTGGGCGGATACTATCGTGAGATAAAGTATTTGATTGATTGCATAGTTAATGATAAACCCTTAGTTACGGTTACACCACAATCTTCCAGGCAATCACTGGCTGTCGTAATGGAAGAGATCAGGCAAGCCAAGGCAGGGGCGTAGATAGTAGATAAAAGAACTTGAATCTTGAATAAAAAGGAGGAACCTCAAAAATGTTATTAAAATCCATTAGCTACTGGGCCTTCCCCGGAGGCCTGGAGGGCACTCTGAATATCAAAGAATTTATGACCAAAGCTAAGAAATATGGCTATGACGCTGTGGAATTATGTATCGGTGAGACCGGAGTGTTAGGTCTGGATGCCGATCAAACCTATTGCGAAAGCATTTTGAAGCAGGCGGATGAGATTGGAATCAAGGTAGCCAGTGCGGCCTCCGGGACCTACTGGGGCTTTAATCTGGCCGGTGAATCTGCTGCCGACAGAGATAAAGCCGTAGAAGCATTGAAGAAGATGATCAAGATAACCTCTTGGCTCAAGGTCAGAACCCTTCTGACCATTACCGGCGCGGTGAGCGTCTTTTTTCTGCCTGATAATCCGGTACTCTCTTATGATGTAGTCAGGGAGAGATCCATAGAGGGCCTAAAGAAGGTGTTGCCGGCGGCTGAGGAATACGGTGTCATTCTGGGCCTGGAGAATGTATGGAATAAATTCCTGCTCAGCCCGGTAGAGATGGCACAGTTCATCGACAGCTTCAACAGCCCCAGCATCGGTGCCTATGTTGATATGGGCAACATCATTCCTTACGGTTATCCGGAGCAGTGGCTGCGTATTCTGGGCAAGAGAGTGGCCGGTATCCACTTTAAGGATTTTCGGGCAGCGGTAGGTAACGCCGAGGGTTTTGTAGATCTTCTGGAGGGCGATGTCAACTGGCCGGAAGTGATGAAAGCTATCAAGGAGATAGGTTACGAGGGTCCGGTGGTAGGCGAGATGATCCCGCTTTACAAGCATTATCCCGAGGTCAGGATAGCCAACACCTCCAACGCCATGGATGCCATACTGGGGCGATAAAAGAAATTTGCCATAAATGGAGAAGTTAAAGACCGGCGGGAAGATCGAGTACCGTCGGTCTTTGTATACAGAGGCAGAGGCTGTTTTGTCTATTTCGAGTAAATAATTCTATATTATATTCGGATAACAAGCAGGGATTTGTTGCTTAGCATGGAATAAGACAGGGTATGTTGTAAAATTAATATGGAATTTGGAGGGAATCCGGATGCGCATAGGTTTTCTTAGCAGGTATGACAAAAACAGAATAGAGTTCGCCGTCAAGAATGGGTTTGGGTGTATAGAGCTATTGACCGGAGATTATAAAAATCCGCCCGAGTATTTCCCGGGCCGCGATGGCTGGCAGGATAAGGCCTTAGCCATGAAAGCAGAGTATGATGCAGCCGGACTGCGTATCTCCTGTATAGGTGCGTTCTATATCAACCACATGGATCCAGCCATTGCCGAGGAAGCCCGGCAACTGGTCAGAAATACCGTTTTACTGGCCGAACATCTGGGAATACCGGTGGTAGCCGGATTTGCCGGCCGGATAGTGGGAAAGCCTCTGGAGGAAAGCCTGCCCAGGTTCAAGGAGATATGGACGGAGCATGCTGCCTTTGCCGATGACCACGGTATTAAGATAGCCTTTGAGTGCTGCCCTATGGGCGAGTATCATACCCCCAGCGGCGGCATCAACTGCATTACCAGCCCAAGCATGTATGAGAAGTGCTTTGATGCCGTAGAGAGCACCGCTCTTGGTCTTGAATGGGATCCCAGCCATCTTATACCGATCTTTGCCGATCCGATAATCAATATCAGGAAGTTCGGTGACAGGATTTATCATGTACATGCCAAGGGAGCTAAAGTATATTGGGATATAGTCAGACAGCATGGCATCTGGTATCCCAACGCCATAGAGCACTGTCACCCAGGCTTTGGGGATGAGGACTGGGGCCAGATCATCAAAGAGCTCAGGCGGGTCGGCTATAATTATGATCTTAACATAGAGGGCTGGCACGATCAGGTATTCAGAAATAACCGGGGAATCAAATTCGATGATATAGCCTATCAGGATAGAGGTTTTTCAGCTCCTGATCTTGAAGATGCCGGCTTGATTATCTCTCTGAATTATCTCAAGCAATGGTGCCCGGAAGGCTTTTAATAGGCTCCAGACTATATAATAATCTTCAGATTATTACGTGCGCCTGAGCCAGCACAGCGGCGGCAGTGCCGATTATGCTGCCTACCAGTACATCCGAGGGGTAATGTACGCCCAGATATATGCGGGAGAGCCCTACAGACCCGGCCCAAATGATGGAAGGCAGTACCAGCAGAGGATGCGCCAGGGCACAGGTCATAGCGATGGCGAACGATGCCGTAGTATGTCCCGAAGGGAAAGAGTAGGCGCATATAGGAACATCGAAAACACGTATTTCCGACAGCTTCAGTGCCGGCCTGGGCCTATTCACCAGACGCTTGATTATCTGCACCATGGCAAAGCTGCTGCCGAGAGAGGCTGATGATCGGATGCCGATATCAATAATTATCTGCTGCCTGGTAGCCAAGCCGGCAACCAGAGTGCCGACGGATAAGGCTATTGTTATAAAGGCGCCCCCGCTGTGTGTCATTCGTGCAAAAAAGCTATCCAGCAGCCGGCAACGCATTCTGTTGTTGAACAGCAGAAAGAGCCTTTTCTCATAGGCAGCCAGACTTTTAATTACGGCGCTCATTATCATAATATTACTATTTTACCATGACATGTTATTCATGGAAAATATTTTTAATTTTAATTTATTGCAGATAGCTATGTTCAAGCGGGAATAATATAGGAAAATGTATCCGGCAAATGAAGAAAGGAGGTTCCTATGAGCAAGGTAATCATTGAAGAGATCGAGTTTAGAGGCTGGAAAAATTGCGTTCATATGAGCAACGGTATTATTGAATTGATTGCCACTACGGAAGTAGGCCCTCGTATTATCAGCTTTGGATTTATTGGCGGCCCAAATGAATTTGCTGTATTTGATGAGCAGGCCGGTATGGTTGGGGGGGATGAATGGCGAATTTATGGAGGTCATCGCCTCTGGCATAGCCCGGAGGAAGCGGTTAGGACTTACAGCCCTGATAATACTCCTATAGAAATAATAGAGGAGGACGGCAAGGTTATGCTGCGTCAGCCGGCAGAGGCATTGACCGGTATAACTAAAGAAATGGAACTGGAAATGTCTTCTGATGAGCCTAAATTGAGTATGGTGCATCGCCTTACCAATAATAATCTCTGGGCTGTGGAACTGGCTCCCTGGGCGCTATCCGTTATGGCTCCAGGGGGAACGGCGGTGGTGCCTCAGCCCGGGCATGCCGAAGAGGATGAGCTTATTCCCAATCGTTCTATCTCCGTCTGGCCTTATGCCGATATGAGTGATGACCGGGTCAAATGGGGGCATGATTACATTATGTTGAAGCAGGAGCCTATGGCCGAGAGACCTTTTAAGTTCGGTATCAATGCTGACAGCAACTGGTGTGCGTATGCTAATAACGGGCATCTATTCGTTAAGCTTTTCGATTATATCAAAGATGCATTATATCCTGATTATGAGGCTTCAGTGGAATGCTATACCAATGACAGAATGTTGGAGCTGGAAACTCTAGGGCCTTTGGTTTATCTAGAGCCCGGCGCTGCCGTAGAACATCCTGAAGGTTGGGTCCTACTCAAAGGAATAAAGCAGCCGCAGAGCGAAGAAGATATTTATAAGGATATTCAGCCCGGGATAAATAAGATTCTGAGAGGGTAGCGGTAAATTGGTAATAGATTTCCACGTTCATTGCTTTCCGGATAATCTGGCAGCTAAAGCAGTGCCTTCTCTGGCTGCCGCTGCCGGAGAGACGGCGTATACCGATGGAACTCTTTCAGATCTGAAGCGTTCCATGGATGAAGCAGGGGTAGATATTTCCGTACTGCAGCCGGTGGCTACCAGGCCAGGCCAGGTTGAGGGCATAAATAACTGGCTGGAGGATGTGGTCGATAGTCGTATAGCGGCCTTTGGAGCCATGCATCCGGATCTGGAGCCGCAACAGATGACGGATACTCTGGAAAAAATAGCAGATATAGGTTTGAAGGGAATTAAGCTGCATCCGGATTATCAAGGTTTTTTCATTGACGAAGAGCGCCTTTATCCGATGTATGAAGAGGTCTTCTCTCGAGGTCTCTATATCCTCTTTCATGCCGGTGTTGATATCGGTTTGCAGCCGCCCTATCATTGTACCCCGGACAGACTGGCTATACTGCTGGAGCATTTCCCGGAGGCCGGGATAATAGCCGCTCACATGGGCGGATTTGCTTACTGGGATACGGTAGAGTATATGCTCCTCGGCAGGGATATATTTTTTGATACTTCCTATGCTGTGGATTATCTTGGTACGGAGAGGATATCTTGTCTTATCAGAGGGCATGGAGCGGAGAAGGTTCTCTTTGCTACGGATTCTCCTTGGGGGGAACAAGCTGGGGAGTTGGAAGGCCTTGGCGATCTGGAGCTCAATCCGGATGAAGAGAAGCTGATACTTGGCGATAATGCCGCTAGAATACTGGAAATCTGACAGGTGATTGAAATGGCAACCCCCATCAATAGGAAAGAGACGCCCGTAGTAGAGCAAATATTCTCTTCCGGTATGGCTTTCCCCGTCAAAGTGTGCTGGAGATCGGGGATTCGTAGCAGAGGGATCCTGGCCTATCATGGGGAGATGGAGATACATTTCATCAAGCGAGGCGAAGGAACTTATTTTATCACAGATAACAGCTATTCTTACCAAAAAAACCACCTTGTTGTAATACGCCCTAATGCTGTTCACAGAGCTATGCCGCAACCCGATTCCTATATGGAGCAATGGTCTCTTTTTTTCCCTCTGTTCTTGTTTTCAGCGAATTGTAATATGCCGGAACAATCTTGTTGCCTGGAGCTGGACGAGAGGGCCGCTACGGAAGTAGAGGTCATTTTCAGGATCATAGAGGAGGAAGATCGCCGCCGGGACGCATTATGGAAAGAGATAATAATCAATCAATTAGAGAGGATTCTACTGCTGGCCATACGGGCCGGCATGAAGATGGGCACCCGGCGACCGGAAAAGCCTCTGGTAAAGAAGTTGATAGGGTATATCGAAGAGCATTTCAGAGAAGAATTGAATCTTACTGTACTCAAGAGAGAGTTCTCTTATTCACCCAGCTATTTATCCAGAGTCTTTAAACAGTGCACAGGCCTGAACCTTCACCAGTACATTACGCAACGGCGCATCGCTGAGGCCAAGAGGCTGCTGGAGGAAGAGGAGCAAAAGGTGGAGGCCATATCCCGTGAAGTAGGCTTCAGCGACTTCTCTCTCTTTAATCGTAATTTCAAGCGTATAACGGGATTTACTCCCTCTGCTTACCGCAAAATATTACACCAAGATGTCTGATAAAGCCATTGCTTCTATTAGCTGTGTGCTGTAGTATAAATATTACTTGATGTAAAGAGGTCCTTAACAGCCCGGAATGACCTTAAGCATATACTTAACGGCAATATCCGGAGATCAATAAGTAGATTAGCAAGAAAAGGATGAAAAGTATCGATGAGTAAAGTGCGTTTAGGTATTATTGGGGTAGGTGTCATGGGATCCGGCCATGCAAAATATGTATTGGATGGCAGTATCTCCCGTTGCGAGCTGATGGCGGTAGCGGATGCCAATCCGGATAACCTGGTGAAATTTGATGGTCTAAAACGCTTTACAGATAGTCATGAGATGATTGTTTCAGGAGAGGTTGATGCTGTTCTTATAGCCACCCCGCACTACTTTCATACCGCTGCAGGTATAGACGCCCTGCAAAATGGGCTGCATGTACTGGTGGAAAAGCCCATCTCTGTACATAAGGCTGATGCTGAAAGGCTGATAGCGGCCCATACCAATGAAGACCAAGTCTTTGCGGCTATGTTCTGCGTGCGGACGGTACCGCAATATAAAAAGATCAAGCAGATGATAGATAGAGGAGAATTAGGTGAAATCGAAAGAATTACCTGGATAGGTACCGATTGGTTCAGAACAAAAGCTTATTATCGTAGCAGTGCCTGGAGAGCCACCTGGAAGGGCGAAGGGGGCGGCGTGCTGCTCAATCAATGCCCTCACCAACTTGACCTGTTGCAGTGGATGTGCGGCATGCCGAGCAGCATCCAAGCTTTCTGTGATTTGGGCTTCTACCATGATATAGAAGTGGAGGATCGCGTTACCGCTTTTATGCGTTATCCCAATGGCGCTACGGGAGTGTTCATAACCAGCACCGGCGAAGCGCCCGGTACCAACCGCCTGGAGATAGCAGGAGAGATGGGAAAGCTGGTATTGGAAGGTGGCGAGCTGACCTTTACCCGCAATGAAGTTTCAGCCAGAGTGTTCTGTGATACCAGCGATGCCCTGATGGGCACGCCTGAAATATGGAATGCGCAGATACCGATCACCGGCACTGCCGGCTTGCATGCGGAGATAACGCAGAACTTTGTAGATGCCGTCCTGGACGGCAAACCACTGATAGCTCCAGCGGAAGAAGGCATAAAATCTATTGAACTGGCCAACGCTATGCTTTATTCATCTTTAAAGAGTACTTCCGTAGAACTGCCGTTGGATGGGGCTGCTTTTGAAATTGAGCTGCAGAGATTAATAGATGCTTCGAGCTCTAACAAACGATAAATATCGACCTAACGTAAAAAGCCGAGGAGGGAAAAGATGTTCATCGATATTCATGTTCATACTCGCCGTCTTATTGGCCCGCCCAGAGGTGACAAGCAGGCTTATGCCACGCCTCGACAGCTGTTAGAACGGTATGAGGGTATAGCTATCAAAAGTGCTGTCCTTTTGCCTGGGGTCAATCCCGAATGTGCATATGCACCCCAATCCAACGAGGAGATATTGGAGATATGCAAAATCTATCCCGCCAGGTTCATCCCTTTTTGCAATATCGATCCTAGAGCTATGGCCAACTCCGCCGGCGCTTCTCTTAATGAGTTGATGAGCTTTTATAAAGAGCAGGGGTGTAAAGGCATTGGAGAAATCTGCGCCAATTTGCCCTTTCAGGATCCGCTGGTGCGGAATCTTTTCAAACATGCCGAGGCTGAGGGCCTGCCCGTAACCTTTCATATGGCGGCTCAGATAGGGGGAATATACGGGCTTTACGATGAACCCGGGCTGCCCCAGCTGGAGAAGAGCCTGCAGCAATATCCTTGCTTGAAATTTCTGGGGCACTCTCAGACTTTTTGGGCAGAAATGGCGCCGTTGGAGAAGGTGGAAGACCGGTACGGCTACCCCAGGTATCCCATAAAAGAAGAGGGTGCAGTGCCCAGGCTGATGCGGCGCTATGAGAATTTACTGGGAGATCTGTCAGCCGGTAGTGGGCATAATGCCCTGGCCAGAGATATAGACTATGCGGTGGACTTTTTGAACGAGTTCCAGGACAGGCTCTTCTTTGGCACCGATATCTGCGCTCCCGATACTCCTACGCCGCTGGTGGATCTTTTGCTTCGTCTTCGTGATGAAAAAAAGATAAGCGCAGAAGTCTTTGAAAAAGTAGCTCGGATAAATGCCGAAAAGCTTTTAGGCCTGACTTAGAAGGCAGCCTTGCCGGTTCAAAAGCAAACACCTCGCTGACAATCGAGCCGGATTGTCTCAACTCTGATACAGGGGCCATGCTCTTTACTCATGGCTGGGGAGGGAACCGTTAGTTTGTTTTATTGAGAATTAAGATATTGCAACAAAGAGTAAAGAGAGATAAGCATTCGGAGAGCCTATACGTTTGTTAATCAAGGCTTCAGTTGAGACTTAACGGGGTTTTTAGTTATGAGCAAGATAATGCCGGCTATTAACAGCCTGGCAGATATTTTAAGAGGTAAGCGTGATCTGTTACTGATCATCGCTTTAATGAATGTTGTCTATGCCTTTTCCTATTTTCAGCGTGTAGCTATTCCCGGCACCATATTCGATGAATTACAGGCAGATATGGCGCTCTCCTCCTCCGCTGTCACCATGCTGGGAAGCATCTTTTTGTATGTTTATGGAGGCATGCAGGCCTTTTCCGGCGCTTTGGTAGACAGGATAGGGCCGGTCCGTATTCTATTAACGGGTGGAACAGTGCTGGCTGCGGGCTCCCTGCTGTTCCCGTTGTCAGGCACCTTGACCATGCTTTATGTCAGTCGTTTTATAATGGGACTGGGCGCCAGCCTGATATATCTATCCCTGGTCAAGCAGATTGACGGCCATTTCAATAGCAAACATTTCTCCATTCTGTTGAGCATGACCCTGTTTATAGGCTATAGCGGCGGTCTTTTGGGCACTAGGCCCTTTGAAGCCGCTGTTCAGGTCTTCGGCTGGAGAAAGCCCTTGTTGGCTGTAGGCATATCCAGTGCCCTGGCGGTGATAATTTGCGCTTTTGTTGCCCGGAGAACAGCTGTGAGCCGGCGACAGCCAATTGATGCCCACGTCTTTCCAGCTCTGAAGAGAGTCCTGAAAAATCGTGATTCCTGTGTCGGGAGCTATGCCGTGTCCATCATTTTCGCTATTTATATGCTGGTGGCATCCGTTATCGGCAAGAAGATGCTGCAGGATTGTTGCTCCTTAAGCTCAGCAGCGGCTGCATCTTACACCTTCCTGCTGGTGCTCTTCTCCGTGATAGCGGTATCTCTGTCAGGGCTGATATCCCGCCTGGCCGGCAATCGGCGCCGGTTGCTTCTGATCTTTTCCGCTGTGATGCTGCTGACCTCTCTTTGCCTGGCTGTGCCGGTACTGCTGGGCGGAGCCGTATGGATTTTACCCAGCTTTATATTGCTGGGAGCTTCATCCATGGCCACGCCCATATGCTGCGCCTATATCAAAGAGGTGAACGATCCAGCTTATGCAGCCACTTCGGTAGGCGTATACAATGGAGCGGCCTATCTATCCGTCGCTCTTTTATGCAACGGTGCCGGCGTAGTGCTGGATTGCTTTGGTGCAGGAGTTAAAACCACGGCTTTTGCCGTCAGGTATCCGCCGGAGGCTTATGGTGTTATCCTGGCCGGTTGCTTTGTGCTGGCCCTTTCAGCCTTTATCAGTGTCTGTTTTGTTCGTGAGACCTACGGCAATAACGTTTGGTCTGTATCACAAGAGGCGTTTAACCGGGTTTAGAAAGGAGAGATATCATGAAGATCTATGTTTGTACCGATTTAGAAGGAATTTCCGGAGTGGTCAATTTCGATCAGAGTGGAAGAGACGGCAAAGGCGTAGAATATGAAAGGGCCAGGCGGCTGCTCACCAATGAAATCAACACCGTAGTCGACGCTTGCAAGGAGGCCGGCGTTGAAAAAATCGTTGTCAATGACGGTCACGGCAGCGGTTATAATTTTATAATTGAAGAGTTGCACCCGGAAGGAGAATATATTATCGGCGGCAACAGGAAGAGATCCTTTGAAGGGATGGATGATGACTCCGACGGGGTCATTTTTCTAGGGTATCACGCCATGGCTGGAACAGAAAACGGTATTCTGGACCATACCCAATCATCAAGAAGCTGGTATAACTATCAAATCAATGGTATCAGTATGGGAGAGGTCGGGCAGCATGCCGTTCTGGCAGGGCATAAGAAGATACCGGTGATTCTGGTTACCGGAGACACTGCCGTATGCAAAGAGGCAAAAGAGTTGCTGCCGGATGTTGAAACCGTGGCCGTCAAAGAAGGTTATTCACGTACCTGTGCCAGGATAATTCCGCCGTTAAAAACGCAGGCCATGATCAGAGAAGGTGTAAAGAAGTCTCTGGGTAGAATAAAAACGATGCGACCTTATGAAATAGAATTCCCCGCCAGAATAAGAATAGAATTTCAGGCTACCGATATCGCCGACAGTTATGAAAGAAATGATTGGACACGTATCAACGGTACTACGGTGGAAAAGATTATCGGCAGGCCCCAAAGCGGGCAGGTACTGAAGATTTATTAATATAGCAGGAGCTAGGCAACCGTGTTCATCGATATTTATGTCCATACCCATATAAATCTCCGGTTCGTCCAGAGGGGGAGACAGGTTTGTATGCAAAGCCTATCCCGGTAGATCTAATTCCATGCTCACCACAAAATATTACACCTAGATGCTCAATAATACTATTGTTTCTGTTGACGGATAGCTATAAGCTATAGTTAGAACAACATGTCTTCCGCAGCAGCGATACTGCAGTGGAAGGACAGGCAATAGAGAGGTAGCAATAATGTCTAAACTGGCAATTAACGGTGGAGAGAAAACAGTGAAATCCTGCCCGAAAGATATTCTTAGCTGGCCGATAGTCAACAAGGCCATGGAAGAAGGGGTAATAGATGTGCTGCGGGCAGGCAATATGTCCGGCACCGATATCACCCGTCGTTTTGAGAGAGAGTATGCCGATTGGCACGGCATGGCCTAC
>JAQUEL010000055.1 GCA_028685295.1 bacterium | reverse complement strand
GTTATCGTTATTTTCTGCTCATTGCCGCTGGCCATATCCTTGGCGGAAACATTGACTATGCCGTTGGCGTCGATATCGAAGCTGACCTCTATTTGTGGTATGCCGCGAGGTGCCGGGGGAATTCCGGTCAACTGGAAGCGCCCCAGAGTCTTATTATAGGCCGCCATCTCGCGCTCGCCCTGCAATACATGTATATCAACTGTCGTCTGCCCATCCGCAGCTGTGGAGAAAACCTGCTTTTTAGATGTCGGTATGGTTGTATTACGCTCGATAAGCCTAGTAAAGACTCCTCCTAGGGTTTCTATACCCAGAGAGAGCGGCGTTACATCCAGTAGAACAACATCTTTCACCTCTCCACCCAGAACACCGGCTTGAATAGCAGCTCCTAAAGCAACACATTCGTCCGGGTTAACACCCTTATGAGGTTCCTTTCCGAAAAAGTTCTTTACCATCTCTTGAACCAGTGGCATCCGCGTCTGCCCTCCGACCAGGATAATCTCCTCTATATCGGAAGACTTCAAGCCGGCATCTTCCAGAGCTTGCTGACAAGGCTTCAAGGACCTCTCGATCAGATCTCTAACAAGCTCCTCGAACTTAGCTCTGGTAATCGTCATGTCCAAATGCTTGGGACCGCCGGCATCGGCAGTAATAAAGGGCAGATTGATATTGGAGCTCATTACTCCCGAGAGCTCTATCTTCGCCTTCTCCGCTGCCTCTTTCAGACGCTGCATAGCCATCTTATCCTGACTGAGATCGATACCGCTATCCTTCTTAAACTCGCTGTTCATGTAGTCTATCAGACGCTGGTCGAAATCATCGCCGCCCAGACGAGTATCGCCATTAGTCGATTTTACCTCAAAAACGCCGTCGCCCAGTTCCATAACCGATATATCGAATGTTCCACCGCCTAAATCATATATAGCAACGATATGGTCTTTACCCTTATCCAATCCATAGGCAAGTGAAGCTGCTGTCGGCTCATTGATTATACGCAGTACTTCGAGGCCGGCTATAGTTCCTGCATCCTTGGTAGCCTGCCGCTGACTGTCATTAAAGTAAGCCGGAACAGTAATGACCGCCTTATCGACTTTTTCCCCCAAGTAGCTCTCTGCATCCGCTTTCAATTTCTGCAGAACCATAGATGAAATCTCTTGCGGCGTATATTTTTTATTATCGATTTCAACCTTATAATCGCTTCCCATATGCCGCTTGATCGAGCTGATAGTCCTTTCAGGATTGGTTATCGCCTGACGCTTGGCAATCTGCCCGGTCAATCTCTCGCCGTTTTTAGAAAAACCTATTACCGAAGGAGTGGTCCGGCTGCCTTCGCTATTAGAAATCACGGCAGGCTCGCCACCCTCCATGACTGCCACACATGAGTTTGTCGTCCCTAGATCAATACCGATTATCTTGCTCATATTTACATTCCCTTTCCTTGTTATTCATTATTTGCTATTCGTCATTTATTGCTCGTTTCAGACCTGGCCACTTTTACCATCGCCGGCCTGATAATGCGTTCTCCCATCTTATAACCCTTCTGCAGCTCTTGAACAACCATTCCATCTTCAGCGGAAGAGTTCTCTTCAAACATGATTGCCTCGCAGAATGCCGGATCGAATTGCTGCTCGCAAACCTCCAGCGGAACCACTCCGGCATTGGAGAGTATAGCACAGAACTGCCGGTGTGTCATAGCAACACCCTCAGCTAAAGCAGCGACGTCATCTGAGGTTTCAGAAGCTTGCAAAGCTCTCTCAAGGTTATCCACAACAGGCAATATCTGCAAAATAACCTCTTCCTTTATCAGACCGGATAACTCCTCCTGGCGCGATGCCGTACGCTTTCTGAAATTATCAAAATCTGCCTGCAGTCGCTGATAAAGTCGCACACGCTCTTCCAACTCGGCATTCAACCGCTCTATCTCCGCCTTTGCTTTTTCCAGTTCCGCCTTCAATCGGGGTGATCTTGCAGATCGCACTTTGCGAGCATCACCAGTTTCAGTCTCCGCTGCACACCCCTCTTTTAATTCTGTATGCTCCGTCATACTTACAGTACCTCTCTTTTTTGCTCCTTCTCTTCCGGCAACAGTGCATCAATCCGCTGTGCCGATACGCCTGATCATACGGCTCAGGTTATCGGCCGTAAAACAGACTTTCTCTATGATATCCACATAATCCATCCTGGTAGGCCCGACAATGCTTATGCTGCCGGCAAGATCATCATCAATATAATATTTGGCCGTCACAATACTGCATGCGCTAAAAACATCATGCCTGTTTTCATGCCCGATGATAACATTAATAGCTGTGTCGCTATCCTGACATAGCAGATCGGAGAGCACCAAATCTCCCTCCAGGGCGGCAATAATGCCCCTGAGCGCCTGGATATCCTGGAATTCCGGCTGGGAAATTATATTAGATACGCCTTCCATATAAATACGTTCATGGCTTCTATCATCCAGGATGTGTTGTACCAGGTTGAAAATTTCATCAAAAAAGCGCCTATACGTCCGAACCTGATTAAGACGTTCACTAAGAAGGCGTTGTCTGACAGTGGCCAGGCGTAAACCCTGTAAACGCTCATTAATATACATGCAGATATGCCTGAGTTCCAATGGATCCGCAATAAACGGTACATCGATAACTCTGTTTTCCACCAGACCTGCGCTTGTAACAAGAACCATCAATACCTTTGACGTACTTAATGGGACCATCTCTACACAGCGCAGCACGCTATTATCAAGACTGGGGGCAACCACCAAAGAGGCTAATCCCGTTACCAGGCTCATAACACGGGTTGTTTCCTGCAAAAGTCCTTCTATTTCGTGATTGACGGATTCGTATTCCAACCTGATGCGCTTCTGCTCGACTTCCGTCAGCATTCTGATCCTTATCAGTGTATCGACATAAAGCCTGTAGCCTTGATCAGTAGGCACACGGCCGGCCGAAGTATGAGGCTGTGACAGATAGCCGTATTCCTCCAGTTCAGCCATATCATTTCTGATGGTGGCCGAACTCACACCCAGATTATACTTCTCAACCACAGCCTTGGAACCTACCGGCACAGCGGTGGCGATATATTCATGTATTACAGCCTGCAAAACCGCCTCTTTCCTAGGCGTCAGTACCATTGTAATGCAACCCCCCGCATTAGCACTCATTATGGTAGAGTGCTAATACAGTTTAAAAATATCATCTGCCGGTCTGCATGTCAAGAGGACGCGTGTATCTTAAAATACAGCATCAATACATAAACCGTATAATAATCCTGTTTGCCAACAGAAAGCCTTTGTCGATCAGCTTAAAACCGCCTGCCGTCATAGCCAAAAAACCCTCCTTCACCAACGCAGTGCAAACCTCTCCATATACATCAAAGAGATTCTCACCGAAAAGATGCTGGTACTCAACAGCTGATGCGCCGGCTGTGGTCCTTAACGCCAGCATTATGTACTCATTCATGAGTGTCTGGCGATCCAACTTCTCCGTTTCATGTACAGGGTTGGTGAATAAGGATAATGAGGATTCGATATATTCTTCACGACAATCAGTGTTTTTCCAGCGTTGCGCTCCTATTCTGGAACAAGCAGATACACCTATACCCAGATACTCGCCGCTACGCCAGTAATTTATATTATGCTTGCCCTCATAGCCGCAATGAGCAAAATTAGATATCTCGTAACGCTCCAGTCCTTCTGCTTTCAGCATATCGCAGGCCAGAAGATAGAGATCGGCCCTGCAGTCGTCATCCTGCAATTTCACCTCTCCCGCTTCCAGAGCATCCATCAGCAGTGTGCCGCGTTCGGGAGTCAGGTCGTAAAGAGAGAGATGCTGCGGCTCATACTGCAACGCTGTATGCAATGTTCTTTCCCAACCGGCGAGATCCTGGCCGGGCAATCCGAACATCAGATCGAGACTGAGATTATCTATGCCGGCCTCTCTTGCAATTTCGATTGCATTCCTGATATCGCGGCTATTATGCGATCTACCGAGAAAGATAAGCTCCGCATCTTCAAAGGATTGCGCACCCAGGCTTAAACGGTTGATGCCGGCTTCTTTTAAGAATACGGCCTTCTCCAAAGTCAAGGTGCCCGGATTGGCCTCGACGGTAATCTCGCTTAAGCTCTCAAGCGCAATTCTTTTACCCAGAAGATCAACTAATTCTTCCAATAGAGATAAAGAAAGGACGGTAGGTGTTCCTCCGCCGATATAGAGCGTATCAGCATTGGATACTTCATCTGCTCTCAAGCCGAGCTCACAATCTACCGCCCCGATATATTCTCGAGCAGCCTGCTTATCAAAGGGTGAAGAGATAAAGCTACAGTATCTGCACTTGCCGGGACAAAATGGAATATGCAGATAGACTCCGATACGCAGAGCTTATTCCTCCTTAAATCCGCTCAGCAGATCACCGAAGAGATCACCCAATGTCGGATTATCCCCGGCTGTCTGATCCTTCATATATGTTTTCATCTCGGCCTTTTCCTGGTCATCCGCTACCTGCTTAAGACTAAGAGATATACGCCTGCTCTTATAGCTTGCGCTCAGAACCTTCAGGATAATTTTCTGTCCCGGTTTAATAACATCTTCTGCCTTTTCGATCCTCTGATACGATAACTCGGATATTGGAACAAGGCCTTCCACGCCATCATCAGTCAATCGGGCAAAAGCGCCAAAGCTGACAACTCGAGTTATGGTTGCCTCAACCAGGGCTCCTGGCTTGAAATTCCGCTCGACATCTTCCCACGGATCACGTAACACCTGCTTCAGGCTCAGAGATATCTTACCGCTCTCTTTATCAACCTTTTGAACACCGACCTCTATTTCATCGTCAACCTTGACCACATCGCGAGGATGCTTTATTCTGGTCCATGACATATCTGAAACATGCAGCAATCCATCTACTCCGCCCACATCAACAAAAGCCCCGAAATCTGCCAGCCGGCGTACGACCCCTTTGATAACCGTTCCTTCCTGTAAAGAATCGATAGCCTGACGACGTTTCTCTTCTGCTTCCTCTACCAGAATCCGGCGACGAGATACTATAACCTTACGCTTGGCCGAGTCGACCTCTATTATTCTAACCATGGTGCAATTGCCTACCATGGATGATGTATCCTCTCCACGACGCAATGCCGCCTGCGAGCCCGGCATAAAGGATTCACTGCCCTCGATCCCTCCCAGCAGACCACCTTTAACGGATTTGGTTATCCGTATTTCCACATTTTCACCGCGCTCATACATTTCATTAATCTTGCGCCATAATGAAGCGACAGCAGCTTTCTTCTGGGACAGAACAGGCTGTCCCTCATCACTATCGCTCTTCAGCACCACAGCCTCCAGCTCCTGTCCTTTACTGAACACATCCTCCATACAGCTACCCGCAGGAATATGCAGCTGATTTACAGGAACGATCGCCTCGGCCTTGATCCCAATATCCAACAGCAAACCGTCGTTATCAATACTTACAATAATACCGGTTACCAAATCACCCTCTTTCACAGTCTTTAATTCGGTCATCTCCATAGTAACTTCTGACATCTCTCAAGCTCCCTTTCATTAATCGGCTTTTTAGCCTTTAAGCAATTTATATTCAGGCCTCTCGCCTCTTGATGCTCATTACCCGTTACTCCACCCAGGCTTGGATTGCGGCTTCATATCCTGCCAGTTGGGACCTGTCTCCAGCTCTACCTCCAAAGGCACGCTTAATTCCACAGCCTCTTCCATCAGCTTTTCTACAAGGGCTTCCATTGCAGCCGCTTCATCCTGCAATACTTCGAACAGCAACTCATCATGTATTTGCAGGATCATCCTTGATTTTAGCCCGAGCCTGTTCATCTCTCTGAAGATATTATTCATGGCTATCTTGATAATGTCGGCGGCAGTGCCCTGCAAAGGAGTATTAGTTGCCGCCCTCTCCGCCGCAGCACGCAGCATAGGGTTACGGCTGTGGATATCCCCTATCTCCCTTAAGCGCCCCAACAGGGTTCTTACATAGCCTTCCTGTTTGGCCTCCATTACTATCTTTTGCATATATCCCTTTACAGAAGGGAAACGGTCGAAATATCTTTGTATCAGCCCTTCAGCCTCTTTCACGGATATACCCAGATCCCTGGCCAGGCGCTGCTCCCCCATGCCGTAAAGAAGACCAAAATTCACCGTTTTGGCCACTCGTCTCATGTCAGGGGTTACGTTCTCATGAGCTACCCCATATATATCGGCCGCAGTATGAGTGTGTATATCCTCGCCGGACCTGAACGCCTTTATCAAGCCCTGATCCTGAGATAGATGCGCCAGGACTCT
Source organism: bacterium (assembly GCA_028685295.1). Classification (GTDB taxonomy): domain Bacteria; phylum UBP13; class UBA5359; order UBA5359; family UBA5359; genus UBA5359. The sequence continues at coordinate 7,043 of JAQUEL010000055.1, read as the reverse complement.
CAATTCTATCTGCGAATAATCCGCCTTTAGCAGAGAGTAACCTTTCGCTGCTAAAAAAGCCCGCCTTATTTTGCGTCCCCAATCACCCTTTACAGGTATATTCTGGAGATTCGGATCGCTGCTGCTCAATCTGCCGGTAGCGGTGGCTGTATTATTAAATGAAGTGTGCACCCGTCCGGTCTCACTATTCACAATTTTGGGCAAGGCATCAACATAAGTGGATTTCAGCTTCGTTAGCTCACGATATTCCAAAATACCGCCTACTATTGGATGCTCTGCAAGACCCTCCAGCACATGTACATCAGTCGAATATCCGGTTTTCGTCTTTCTACCCGTTGGCAGCCTCAACTTCTCAAACAAAATGCGTTGCAACTGCTTGGGAGAACCTATATTGAAACGCTCACCGGCCAGATCAAAGACAGACTCTTCCAGACCGAATATACGCTTCCCCATCTCATCGGAGAGCTCCTGCAAATATGGCAAATCAATAGCCACACCTTTGTATTCCATATCCGCCAGGAGATATATTAGCGGCATTTCCATATCACGATAAAGCCCCATCAGGCCAAGCGCATCGAGATTGCGCAGCATAGGATCGATCATCTCCATAACGGCCTGGACCCTGCCATTCATACAGATCCCATAATTGTCATACTCTTCGGCAAGAGCTTCGCGTTTTAATTTGTTGCCGGATAGATTCTCACATTCAGGCAGCCCCCGGCTCAGCCATTCAAGCGCCAGGCCCTCGAGTGTTCCGGGCTGCCGTGTAGGATTGATAAGATATGATGCCAGCATAACATCATGCCTGAAGGAGGCGGGAGAGATGCCGTAACGGCGCAAAACCACCAATTGATCCTTGAGATTATAACCGTATTTAGGTATAGCCGCATCTTCCAGCAACGGCCTGACAGCTTCCACCGTCTGCCGCATATCACCTTCGGATAGGCCGGTGGGGATAAAATAAGCTTCATTATCTTCGGTAGCTAAAGCTACCCCCAAAAGATCGCAGGTCATGGTCGAGCCTGCGCTCAGCAGAAGATCTATGGCCAGCCGTTTTGCTTTTCTCAAACTATGCATCATCAGCGCCAGTTGTTTCGGAGCAAGAATAGATATGTTCTGCGCAGAATGAATAAATAAAGGTTGCTGATCAACAACCGCTTCACCGCTTTTACTATCAACCGTCTCTTCGAAATGCTTGTCGCTATCGGCCGGCAGGACCGCATCGGCATCCTGTTTCTTAAGCAAACGCTTTACCAGACTGTTAAAACCCAATCGTCTAAAGAGATCGATCATCTCATCGCGTTGCGGCTGCAGAGCTATACTCTTTTCTAAATCGAAATCGAGAGGAACCTCTTTACAAATCACAGAGAGGCGCTTGCTCAATTCCGCCTGTTCCTTATACTCCGTCAATAATCCCCTGATGCGCTCATTATCGACTTCCTGCAAATGATTGTAAAGGTTCTCAATATGCCCAAACTTCTGTACTAGAGCAGTAGCCGTCTTCTCGCCTATCCCGGGAACACCGGGGATATTATCCGACGGATCACCTTTTAGCGCTCGATAATCATTCATCATTTCCGGCCCGAAGCCGAAACGCTCCTCCACCTCATGAACACCATAACGCTTGGTCTGACTTATGCCTTTAGTCGTAATAGCAACCTTTACATGCTTCGTTATCAGCTGCAAGGCATCCTGATCACCGGTTACTATGATAACTTCATAGCCGGATTTTGCTCCCGCAACAGATAACGTTCCTATAATATCATCTGCTTCATATCCCGACTCTTCCAGCATAGGTATGCCAATGGTTTCCAGCACCTCTCGCACCAGAGGCATCTGGCTGATCAATTCATCAGGTGTTCGCGGGCGATGAGCTTTATAGGCTTCATATTCCTTATGACGAAAGGTCTCTTTATCCTTATCGAAAGCAACCAATACCTTTTGCGGCCGTTCCTCATCCAGCAGACGCAAAAGCATAGTAGTAAAGCCGTAAACGGCATTTGTGGGCACACCTGCTGCCGTGCTGAGTTCAGGAAGAGCAAAGAAAGCCCTGTAGACAAGGCTGTTACCGTCTATAAGGATCAGCTTGGGTCTCTCGATGTGGTCATTAACTCTCATGTCGTCTGAAAAACACACCTGCTTATTTTAACATAAACTTTGATATGTGCCTACCCCATTAAATTTATGGGGTCACAAGAAAGGGGTCAGGAGTTTACATCTAACATTTTAGCTAAAATGTTAGATGTAAACTCCTGACCCCTTTTGCAATTCTAAGCTTCAATCTCCATAGATTGCCGGTATTGCTCAAGCTTCCGTACCGCTATGAAGTATTCAATCTGTGAGATATACTCCTTGAGCTTCCCGTCCGGTCCCTCAAAGACACGGTCTATGGCATCCTCTATATCATCGGCAATAACCGTTTCAGAGTAGCGGTTTCTTATATCTACCTTGAGCAGCTCTATCTTTTCTCTTATATTTCTGAGCCTGTTAACCGTGTCTATCAATACTGCCAGAGAGAGGCCGGCCACATCCCTGCTTTCAAAGCTGCATGAAAGACTGCCTCTGTTGCCGGTCGCCTTATCCTTTCTCCACCGGCTCTTGTCCGTGTGCCCGATTATGCTCTCGTCTATCTCACTGCCCAGCCTGACGGCTTCAATAAAGAGCAGTCTCATCCTGCCGGCCAAAGAGAGCAAGTCATAGTTACCCTTGTTCCTGCTGATCAGCGGCTCAACCCGGCCTAACAGTGCTAAGGCATTCTCTGTTCTATGTTTCATTTCCGCTGTATTCCAGGGCTGGATATTTCCTCCCAACAGATACATGGCTTGAGTCAGCGCTTCCGTGTCAGCGCCGTAGAAGCGCCGTCTGAATTTACATTCAAAATCCGCCCGGGCCTCTTCAGGCGCCCAGGCAAACTCTGCTGTGGCCGCCACGCCGTGCCAAGTGGTTTCCAACGGTCCTCCTGCTTCCGGCCATGACGTTGCTATAGTGCCTAAAGCCCGATTGGCCGCTGCACTGACGGCAAAGCCTCGTATATTAGGTATGGTAATTCTATCATCAACGTTAATCAATCCGGAAGGGCCTGGCCTCTTTGCCGAGCCACAGATAACCTGCAAACCGTGGTCTTGATAGAAGCGCAGATAAGGAAAGGGCCGATTGACGTATGGGAATCCATCCTCTCCCCAATAATCTTTGAAGGTATCGATGATATGGGGTGGGATGTTTTCCAGCGCTTCTTGCCCGAACCACGCCCTATTCTCCCACTTGACGAAAGGCACGGTCTCCGTATCGCCGCCGAGATAATCCCAATACATGATCGTTATATCTTTATCAAGGCTATCAATGGCCTCAGGGAACCAAGCCAGCTGATCATCCCAGAGGATTGGCTTTTTGCCGCTCTCCCTTATATAGCCGGCAGCTTTATTGACGGCCTCAATGAAGAACTTTGACTTTCCGTAGCGTTCCACTTTCTCATGGCAGGCAGGACAAATGCCCAGATGATAAGTTTCATCTCCGCCGATATGAAAGTATTTTGAGTCTTTATGCGCAGCCATTACCTCAGAAGCCAAATCCATAAAGAGTTTGAAAGATTGTTCATGACTGGGGCAAAACTGATATGGATCAAGGGGTTTCTCTCTCAGATATGAGTACTCTTCGTGCTTAAGTATATATTTCACGTGAGCAAACCACTGCACCAAAGGTATTATTTCAAGATGGCGCTTTTGCGCCTCGTTGATCAGTTCCCCTATCTCTTCCTCGGTCAGCGCATCCTTATGTCTTATAACCGGATGAGATTTATAAGGGTACTTATCCTCATATTCAAGAAGAATGGTGTTTATCTTATATCTGCTTATCTGCTTTATAAAGGATTTCAGATAGGCAAAGGTCGGTGTCTGACAGGCAAGCATGAGATGAACGCCCCTCATCTGCAACGCCGGCCAATCGCGTATCTCCAGGCACGGCAGATCAGGACCGTTCTCCATCAATTGCAACAGCGTCTGCGCGCCCGTAAAAATGCCTTGCCGCCTACTGCTGATAACCGCTGCCGCTTTTTCAGTGATAAGCAGCAGATATCCTTCCTCGCCAAGACCATCAAAAACGGACCTCTCCGGCAGTTTCAATGCCTTGACGTCGCCTAAGGCCAGGATTTCATACGGCAGCCCGGCAACCTCAATATCGGGCCGTAAGTTGTATCCCGGGATATCGGCAGCATCTTCCAGGAATATCTTCGCTTCCCTTATTGCGTTGGCGGTTGAGACAACGGCCGAACCGGAACCGACCTTGAAAACTCCCTCCCGGCACAATAATTCCTTGGGTTGGGGAATCAGGGCCAGGGTCTTTTCAACATCACACATTATTTACTCTCTCCCCTTGCCTCTTTTGGGACCGAAGGCGCAAATATATGGAAGGCTAGGTCCATCTTGGGCTGAGCGCTTCCTGAGATAAAGGCCATGCCGTCCAGGTAGGGATCAGGAGAGCAGGGAAAGAAGGAGCCTTCAGGGTGCCAGCAGTTCCAGACATAGTAGAAGTTCTTCTCTTTATCGCCGCTTTTATCTGGAATGCTTAACTCAAAGTAATAAAACTCGCCTGGCGATACCGGCAGATCGGCGTTGTAGGCCATGATAAACCTTTTATAATAGGGGTTGCTGTAAGTTTGCGGCTTCTCCAACACCTTCAACGGATCGGCCGCCAGAGTGGATTTCAAATCGCCCTTCCAGGCGTACAGCTTCATCACCGGCGTACCTACCGTCTGAGATGCGCCCTCATTTTTGGCCGACATGACATTTATTCTGGAGATATGAGAAATCCTACCGACCTTAAAGCTTTGCCCTATTGTCCCGGAACCCCAAAGCCTGGCTGCCCCTGATCGAAGCGGTTGAGATTGATCTATAAACTCGATCGCACGATAATACTTTATTTCCCTGACTGTGCTCAGCACCTTACCGCCAACCTTCACCGCAATATTAACGCTGTGCTCGGTCTGGGTATTCCCGGGAGAGAAGGCGGCAAAGATCTCTCCGTTCGCATTTGTTTCGCCGCTTAAAGCTATAGTCGTCGTCTTGCCGTCTTCAATGGATATAACTTCAATATCGGCGCCTTTTATGCCGGCGACAGGCTTCCCGTCGGCATCTTTGAGCGTGATTTTCCCTTCCAACCGCTCTCCCAGCACCGGCCTGATATCCTCTCCTGAGCGGGCAATAAGGATAAAAGTGGATTTATCAGTATCGATCTCTCCGCTTTCAGCCGGATTCGAAATCATCCCCAGGCAACAGATAAGACTGCACAGCAGCAGCCGGGTAACAGTTCTCAACATAATAGATCACCTTTCCTTTCAGTTATTCACCCTATTCGGTTGTTTTCCAACCAGCCAGTATATCGATGATATCAGCAGATCCCTATCAATGCCTACCGCTTCCTGCGGCTCACCACTCTTGAGATATGGAACCGCTCCGTTTAAAACCACCCGTCCCCGGCCCAGCTCCCCGGCTATGAGCACGGCGTCGCCATAATCATTTACGCAGATGGTGGTACCCGCCTGGCCGCGTTGCATGGCGATATGGTCATAGTACATAATCTCGTAAGACCTGCCTAACTCTAACCTCTGCATCAGCGGATGCCTGGCCGACACCTTTATGCTGTTGTTTTCAACCCTGCTGGCGCCCGTACAAAACTCCGGGAAGATGCTTCTTTTCATGGGGAAGCGACTGTAACCCACACTGTCGTGATACAGAAGAACACCCCTTCCATCCCTGATAACCAGGTCTCGCACGGCGGCTTCAGCCTCCCATACCTCTTTCTCCACCAGCAGAAAGGTACCTCCATCCTGGCCGGCAAATCGCTTGCAGCTGGGGATTATCAAACAATCATAGAACGAAGCCTCTTTCAAAGATGAGATGAAGATCGGCTCAATATCCTCGCATTTGAGAAGAGTGGTATAAATGGCATTCTGCCCAACCACCGAGCCGCCGGAATCATTAGGGTTGTATATGGCTACCTTGATTCTCCCGGTTCCGCTGTTCTGCCGGGATTGCATAAGAGACAGGCGCAAGTCAAGCGATTTATAGGCCTTCTCCAATGCTGTCAGCCATGTAGCATACCTCCATGCCGGCAACTCCTTTTTCGCCACAGCCAGAGCATCCCCGACCGATTTCATGCTCGCCCCGGCCTGCTCTGCCTTTCCCTCTTTAGCCAGTTTCTCTGCAACCAGAAGATGATAGTTCACTTTTCCACCCAGAGCAGCCGTTTTCATATTAGAGATAAAGGTTTCCAGTTGCATGAAACCGCCGCCCTTCTTAAAATCCTTGCCCTGTTCTTTGAAAGCAATCAGCATCTCCCAGGCCTTCTCCGCATTGAGATACTGCGCCTTGACAATATCCGCATTGTGGAATATCTCTGTATACGGGGGCGCATTATATCTGCCTATCCTCAGCAACGACCTGCGGGCAATACCCATTCTCAGAATCCGGGCCATCATCGGCGCCGCCTCAGCTCCGTATAGCTCTTCACAGATACGGGAAAGAAGGCTTTGGCTGATCTCCGACGGCGCAACCATAGACTTATTCCACAGCCAGTCATGAAACTTCAGACCATCAATATCCATTCTGGGCAGATTGTACAGATCCTCAACATACCTTTCAGTCTGCGCACCTTTCTTGGCATAAAGGAGTTCTGTTCCGGGGGCATCAACGTTCCACATATACTCCGCCGCCTGCAGCACATTGGGATCCTCGGAGTTCTCATAAGAGAGGTGCTGGTTTATAAAGACGATATCCCTGCTCTCGGGATAGTAGCCGGATTTGACGGCAAATCTGATTTCACTGGAAAAATCACGGCCAATCACCAGAGGACAATGCACCACGTTGCGCCAGTGACAGACGGGCTGTTTGATAACCTCTTTCCAGGAATCCTGGCAATCCCGACTCCAATCAGCGTTCACCAACCAGACATCCTCCGGTATCAGCTTTGTCAGTTTGGCAAAGAACTGCCTGTAGGCAGCATTCTCCGGCAGGTTTAACTGCCCGTAATACGGTTCAACTGCAAAGACC
>JAQUEL010000005.1 GCA_028685295.1 bacterium | reverse complement strand
GCCATAACCGGCATTACCCCCAGGGTAAGCAATGTAAGCTGCCAATCCGTCATCAGCATTATGACCAATGCTCCCACCAGCATGGCCAGGGCCTGGATGATATTCAAAAGCCCTCCCGAAAGAGCTCCCTGGACTACATTGATATCATTGGTCAGAGTGGAAATAACCTCTCCGGTACGCCTTCTTTCATAGAAATCGATCGGCAACTCCTGAAGGTGGCTGTAGAGATCGTTGCGCATATTCAATACCATACGCTGCCCGGCAAAAGACATCATATAGGCCTGAAGCCAGGTTAATATGCCTTTAATGAGAAAGATGGTAATAATTATCAGGCATACGTTCATCAACAGCTCTCTATCTTTACTGTTAAAAACGTTATCCAGTAAATCCTTTCCGAAAATATGAGGCAATTTCAGATTAAAAAAAGTGGCGATGCCAAGGCAGATCAAGGATAAGAGAATTTGTACCCAAACAGATTTTATATATCCGAACATAAAGCGTGCTAACTTCACTTTAAATCCTCTACTCCTACTCTGTTATATCCGCCCTGGCGAAAGAGCGATCCAACTGGCGAATATATATCCTGATATCATCACCGACTCGCTTGCCGGCTTTGTCCACGTCTATCATCATGCCGCGAAACCAGGCCAGTCCATTATCAACGCAGAAAGGATTAACCGAATCTATAATCACCGCCATGCTGTCGCCTACTGCAAAAGGGAACAATCCCTCTTTGACATGGCTTTCCGGCTCTATCTTGAAAGTTTCAGGATGAAAGCGCTGATCGCCGCGCACATAGACTTCCTTACCGATATATTTTTCAATACCATCTATACGCTCTCCATCGGCGCCGATAAGATTAACGGCCACCTGCGGGTGAACCCTGACCACCAACCGCCCGCTTTCGTATTCAATGCTCGCTTTGCGCATTTCACGCTCAATACGTACAGACATTGTTTCGGCGGAGATAATATGACCGTGACCATGGCAAAGAGGACAGGAGACACAAAGAAGTGCCGGCAGGCTTTTACTGACACGCTTGCGCGTCATTTCAATCAATCCCAGCTTGCTGATGGACGAAATGCTGGTCTTGGTCTTATCCTCGCTTAAAGCCTTTTCAAAAGCCTTTATCACCTTATCCCGATGCGACTCGTTATCCATATCGATAAGATCGATAACTATTATGCCGCCGATATCACGCAGCCTGAGTTGCCGGGCTATCTCCTTTACAGCCTCCAGATTATTAGTCAGAATGGTATGAGCCAGATCCCTGGTGCCGACATATCGTCCTGTATTGACATCTATAATGGTAAGCGCCTCGGCTTCCTCAATGATCAGATAGCCCCCGGATTTAAGCCATACCTTACGCTTCAGCGCTTCATCTATCTGTTCTTCCAGGCCATAATGGCTAAATATCGGTATTTTGCCATCATATAACTTAACTCTGTTTTTATAGCGAGGTGAAAGCAGGCCGACAAGATCGAGCACTTTCTCATACTCCGGCAGAGAATCGATAATAAACTCGCTTATATCGGCAGTAAAGACATCGCGGACCATGCGAAAGACCAATCCGTATTCCTTATGAATAAGAGCCGGTGCCGCTGCTTTACGGGCACTCTCCCCTATCCTCTTCCAAAGAGAGGTCAGAAAGTTAAGATCCCTGACAATATCCCTCTCGCTTCTTCCTTCAGCTGCCGTCCTAACAATAATTCCCATATCCCTAGGGCGTATCTTCTCTGCTATATGACGCAAGCGCTCTCGCTCTGCTTCATCGGGAAGACGGCGGGAAACACCCACCAGGTCGGAGGACGGCATAAGCACTAGATAGCGTCCTGGCAAACTGATGCGCGTGGTCACTCTTGCACCTTTGGTTCCGATCGGGCTCTTCGTGATCTGGACTTTGACCTCCTGGCCGACTTTCAGTGCCTCGGAAATGCTCGCCTTAGACGAAATTATCTCCTCTTCGTCAATGATCGTGCCCGGTATGACATCGCCGACATACAAAAAAGCATTGCGTTCCAGGCCGATATCTACAAAAGCAGCCGCCATACCGGGTAAAACATTGGCCACCCTTCCCTTATAGATGCTGCCTATATTGCGCTCTTCCCTTTCCACATATATCTCCACCAGGCGCTCATCATCCATGATGCCGATCCGTGTTTCGCATTGGTCTATATTGGCTATAATTCTCTTTTTTGTCGGCAAGCGGCTCACCTCAATCCTTCCAGCTCACTCTCAGGCATATCATATCCCTCTTGCGGTGAAGGATATCCACCTCTTCTGACATCTGAAGCATACTCCCTAACCGCGGCAGCCATCAAGGAATTTATATCCAGATAACGACGGACAAAACGCGGTACACCGTTTTTGCCCAGACCAAGTATATCATGGGTTACAAGTATTTGCCCATCGCAGAATTCTCCAGAGCCTATACCTATGGTCGGCACCCTTATAGCAGCGGTTATCCGTGCAGCCAGCTGACGCGGAATGCATTCCAGAACCAATGCAAATACCCCGGCTTCATCGAGAGCCCTGGCAGATTCAAGCAGCGCCTCAGCCTCCCCCCGTTTGCGCCCTCTGGCTTTATAGCTTCCCAGCTGATTTATCGATTGCGGCTGCAAGCCTATATGGCCCATAACGGGAATACCTATCTCCACCATCTGCGCCACCAGAGGCGCTATTCCCGTACCGCCCTCCAGCTTGACTGCATTCGCACCGCCTTCCTTGAGAAACCTGCCGGCATTCATAATCGATGTTGCCTTATCAGCTCCCGCTCCGTAAGATAGAAAAGGCATATCGGCTACAACAAGGCTCCTCCCGCTTCCCCGGCGGACGGCTTTGACATGGTGCAGCATCTCTTCCATCGTAACCGGGAGAGTATCCTCATAGCCTAAAACAACATTACCCACGGAATCTCCTACCAGCAGGATATCGATATCTGCTTCATCCAGTAGAGCGGCCATAGGTGTATCGTAAGCCGTCAACGCCGTGATTCTTTCCCGTCCTTTTTTCTCTCTTATAACCGCCGTTGTAATTTTATCGGACATCACCGTACCTCCAAGAGGCGTATTTTTTTATGCCCTGGCTGGTATCCAGGCTTTCCAGAGCTTTTTCTACGCTCAAATCTTTATCTATGTTAACTCTCGGAGCAATCTCGTGCAAGGGCAATAGAACAAAGACTCTATGTCGCAGCCCCGGATGCGGCACCGTTAGTTCTTCTGTAGCAAGCGTCACATCATCATACAGCAGTATATCTATATCTATGAGCCTTGGGCCCCAGCGCGGACCGGAAATTCTGCCCATACGTCGCTCTACCTCTTTGACGGTTATCAGAAGCGCCTGGACGGATAAGAATGTTTTTACTTTTATAACGGCATTGAGAAAGGCCGGTTGATCCGAGTAGCCAAACGGCTCGCTCTCATAAATGGAGGAGGCTTTCACACACCGCGCTCCGGCATTGGACAGCATGGTTACAGCCCTGTACAAACAGGCTTCCCTGTCATTCAGATTAGAACCCAGGCCGAGATAGGCACTCTGAGATTCAGAGGGCATAGGTTCATTTGCCTCGCATCGAGATGCTTTTGACATGGAGCTGATTTGGTTGCTTTCCATGCTTAGCTCCCTGCCTGAAGTCGAGCTTCTTGCCCTGTGCTTGAATGCAATCCGGCCTCTAGCTGTGCCGAGGAAAGATGGCTCTCCAGACGCGGCAACAGTATTCTTATATGCGTTATGCCCGTAGAGATACGACGTGGACATCCTCGGGCTGTGTAATACGCATTAAGGTAAGACGGCTCAAAAGCATTATCCACCTTGCCTATTATCTGTGGAATACTCTCCCAGGGGCCGTCATCCAGACGAATCTGAACCTCAGATGATAGTTCCGGCCTCTGCGGCTCATAAGAAAGGCTGATAAAACGGCTAAAAAGAGGATCGCGCCCGTCAATAGGAGGATCATCATCATTAAGAGGGGCAACGGTCATCCACTGAGAGCCCTCCAGCCGGCTATCACGAGCATGCTCCCAGGGAACAATTTGAAAGCCGCCTCGGCTCTCTACCGCAAAATCGCTCAATGCATCCGCCAGAAGGGCCTGCCGCGAAAAGGGTGCCGTGGATACCGTTATAACGCCGGGATGATTGGAGGTTATTCGTCCTGGACCAGCCCAAGAGGTTCCTTCAAAGCGACCTATGCCGCCCACCGCACGAACAACCCTGGCCACATCCTCAGAACTACCGTCAGCATAAACGGAAATAACCTTACCTCCGGCTCTGTTTTCAAAGACTATCTCTTCGGGATAGCGGGCGGGAGCATCTACAACGATCAGTAATACATCGCCCGTTGCGGGCCGGTAATTATCAAGAACTGGAACAAGGGATCCTTCCCTCTCCAGAAAGACACGATTACCTACAAACGGAGCAAAGGACCTAAAAATAGATGCTCCGGCCGGTATGTCGGTAACTATGCAGGAGGCTAACGCCTGCCGAACCATAACACTCGTAGACATATTCTGGAAATCACAAGGCACCAGACTGATCAGAACCGCTCTATCCTTCTTCCCAGCGGCCGCCGGAAAGCATCCTACCTTGATATGAATAGAGTGCGTCGCCACTCCGGCTACACAACCATTATCAACCCACCGTCCGGCGCTAAAAGAGTTCGGGTTATTGTTCGTAGCCGGCTTAAGAACATTGCCTACTCGGGCCCACTTCTTGCCTCTGTCGGAGCTCAGCTCTATGGCTCCATTCTTCTGGTTGACTGCCCGTATGCGATATATTTCTTCAGCAGACACGCTACGAGGAAGCAACCATAGAAGAAATAGCGCCAGTATTACACCATAGTATAAAGGCATAACGACACAACGACACCATCCTCCGCAATAGCCGTCTCGAACTTTTGAATACTGATGCCCGGCTACTGCTGTCTGAATCTGTAAATAGCTCTCATATATATTTTTCACTTTGAACATCTTCTCTCTCTGCCGCTGCTATTTAAGCATAATCCGTATCTTTTACCGGTCAAAGACGGCTGCTTATCGCTTGCAATTCCTTGACAAGAAAAAGTACCAGTATATATTATAGTATATAAGTCGGATTCGCAGTAACAGTTAATAAAATCTGCATTGGAGTGATCACACCTATATGGAAGACAGAAATACTCCCCAGGAAATACAGGGAACAGCCGGCAAATTTCTCATACGTCACAAGAGCATTCTTGATGCTACTTCCAAGATGCAGGAGTACTGTGCCCGAGTTAATCGGGCTATTGCCAAAGCAGTTACTTGCTGCGGTTGTATAAAAATCGATGCCGATAAACAGTGCCTTCCCCCTGACGTCAGCTATTCCGATATTCGAACCTTTATGCAAAGCCACATGGACGGTACGCTCTGTGATAATTGCCGGGATACTATCTCTCATGAAATAGGCACCACGGTCTTTTATCTGGCAGCACTCTGCAATCTTCTGGAATTGGACCTGGATACGGTTATCCGTGAAGAAAATGAGCGTATCCGAACCCTGGGAATCTACAGCCTTAAATAACCCTCAGCCTCGTCGTCCCAGGAAGACCTCCTCCCGCAGGCGCTTAAGTCCGTCTTTGATCATGTGCGCCCGAACTTCGCCTACTCCCTCAACCTTATCCAGATCATCAAGAGAGGCCTCGACGATACCCTGCAATGTACCGAAAGATTTGACCAGATTATCAATTACATGCCCGGGAAGTTGAAAGGGCAATCGGGGTATTTTGCTTAACAGGCGATAGCCCCTTGGCGAGACCGGCAGGTCCAGGCTGGCCGACATGCCGACAAAACCCAGTGCCTTGCCTATACCCACCGTATCCAGCAGATCGGCTGAGCTTCGCTCTTGCAATGCCTGCCTGATGCTTGCCACATCTTCATCCTGGATATAATCCCTAAGAATCAAATTTTCTTCATCCGCTGTCCCAGCATTCAACTCTTCCATCTGCATATTCACCAGGCGCCCCTCATTACCCAGCTCAATAACGTATCGCTCTATTTCAGAACTGACACGGTTCAACATCTCCGCACGTTGAATGGCGGTCACCACATCGGAAAGCGTCACCAGATCCTCAAACTCAAGAATACTCAGGCTGTTCAGAGATTGATCCAGAACCGAACGATATTTCTCCATAGTCTGTAATGCCTGATTAGCCTTAGTCAGGATTATCGGAACATCCTTGAGAATATATCTGGTTTCCCCCTTATAAATGGTTATCAACCCCCTTCGCTCGGATATGGCTACAATCAAAGCGCCTGTCTGCCTTGCAGTCCTGTCCGCTGCCCGATGCCGGCTGCCCGTCTCCGGAGAGAAGATACCGGCATCAGGCATCAGCAGAGTGTTGACACGCAGAATATGGGCAAAGCCGTCATCCACTACAATAGCACCGTCCATCTTGGCCAATTCATAAAGATAGTGAGGATTGAAGTCTATGTTGATGGCAAATCCACCATCAAGAACCGCTTCTACCTCCGGTCCGTGCGCTACCACTATCAACGCACCAGCCTTGGCCCTGACGATATTCTCCAGTCCCTCACGCACCGACGTTCCCGGTGCCAGCATCTTTAGAACGTTAACCAATTCATCCACCAAGAGCTACCTCCAACGCATCTTCCAGAGAACCGGTTTCTATTACCTCTATATTATCGATACGCCCAAAGCGGTTCTCTCCGGATGGAATTATCGCCCTGCTGAAGCCCAATCTGGACGCCTCTCGCAAACGCATATCAATCTGCCTAACAGACCTGATTTCGCCGGTAAGGCCTATCTCGCCAATAAAGATGCTGCCACAGCACAGAGGAATATCGCGATGGCTTGAAGCCACTGCCAGAGCCACTCCCAGGTCTATTGCCGGCTCATCCACCTTGATCCCTCCCGCTATATTCAAATAAACATCCTCCTGCGACATATGAAAGCCTATCCTCTTTTCCAGCACAGCCAGAAGCATGGAAAGACGGTTATGATCCATCCCTGTAGCCAGACGTCGCGGCGTTCCAAATCCGGTTGGACACACCAGAGCTTGTGCTTCTACCAACATAGCCCTGGTGCCTTCCATCACCGCTATCACGGAAGAGCCGGGTATACCGCTCTTGCGTTCCGGCAAAAAGAGCCCGGCCGCATCGGATACCTCCCTTAAACCACCATCCGTCATCTCAAAGACTCCCAGTTCATTGGTAGATCCAAAACGGTTTTTGATAGCCCTGAGCAGACGGTAACTATTATACTTCTCGCCCTCAAAATAGAGAACCGTATCCACCATATGCTCCAACACTCTGGGACCTGCCAAACTTCCATCTTTGGTGACATGCCCAACAATAAAAACAGGTATCCCCAATCCCTTTCCCAGGCGCATCAATCGAGCGGTACAATCCCGTACCTGAGAAACACTGCCCGGTGCAGATGGCAAACCCGGATTATAAAGGGTCTGGATGGAATCCACCATTAGAAGCCCCGGTGCAAATTTTCTCACCTGCACTTCGATATTATCCAGATCATTTTCCGGCAATATATAAATATTTTCCGAGCAAGCACCCAGGCGCTCAGCCCTCATTCTGGTCTGCTGAGCAGATTCTTCTCCGGAAACATATAGAACTCTCCCACAACCGGTGCCGGCCAACCAGGCGGTTTGAAGCAGAAGCGTCGATTTGCCTATGCCTGGATCACCTCCGATAAGAACCAATGAACCGGAAACAATTCCTCCTCCCAACACACGATCAAACTCCGATAATCCGGTAGGCAGACGTGAGCCTTCGCCCGTCTGGACCTCGCTCAGCGGCAAGGGATCCTGAACGCTTCCACTCCCCGTATTCTCTGCGGCCCTATGCGACAACTCTTCCACCATGGAGCTCCATGCTCGACAGCCGGGGCAGCGTCCCAGCCAGCGTACGCTTTCATAACCGCATTCCTGGCATACATATTTGCTGTTTGTTTTCATCATTTATCCTGCAGAAAGACCTGCCTCTTCTCGGCATTCCTTCTTGAAAATCACCTTTGCCTCCTCAACTTCAGCCTCTATCCTATCGCCATCCGCAAATACGCCGCCGAGGATTTCTTCAGAGAGCGGATCTTCTAACAATTGCTGAATAGCCCTGCGTAACGGCCGGGCTCCGTAGACAGGATCAAAACCCTCATGAGCTATTAATTTTTTAACCTCATCGCCTATGCATATATCGTAACCATGAGCCTTTACCCTGGCCTCCAATTCAGCTACCATAAGCCCCACGATACTTTCTATTTCCAGCGGTGAAAGATAATTGAAAACCACCGTTTCATCCACCCTATTTAGAAACTCAGGCCGGAAGGCCTTTTTCACCTCTTCCATAACATGGCGCTTCATACTGTTGTACCGCTGTTTTTCATCGACAATCCGCTCCTCCTGCAGCGCTTTGAAGCCTACTGAGCGAGCATGCATTTCCTGCAACCCCAAATTGGAAGTCATGATAACAATGGTGTTTTTGAAACTTACCACTCTGCCGTGAGCATCAGTCAACCTGCCATCCTCCATAACCTGCAGCAGGATATTGAAGACGTCGGGATGAGCTTTCTCTATTTCATCCAACAGCACTACGGAATACGGCCTTCTCCTGACGGCTTCGGTAAGCTGGCCTCCCTCATCATATCCCACGTATCCAGGAGGCGATCCCACCAGACGAGAGACAGCATGCTTCTCCATGTATTCACTCATATCCACCCTGATTATGGCTTCTTCATTCCCAAATAAATACTCTGCCAGCGCCCTGGCCAGCTCTGTCTTGCCTACTCCGGTAGGCCCGACAAAGATAAGCGATGCCGCCGGGCGTTTGGGATCACGCAGCCCGGCCCGGGAACGACGCACCGCTCGACAGACAACGTCCACCGCTTCATCCTGACCGATGATCCTGTTTTTCAAAATAGCCGTCATTTTCAGCAAACGCTGAGCTTCCTCTTCATTAAGCTTGGTCACCGGTATACCGGTCCAGATGGCTACAACCTGAGATACCTCCTCGGCCGTAACCGTAGCTCTGATCACACCCTTATTCTTCTTCCAACCTGCCTGCAGTTCACTGCGACGCAGACGTAGCTTGTCTTCATGGTCTCTGAGCTCAGCAGCCTTTTCAAATTCCTGTGCCCGAACGGAGGCCTCTTTCTCCTGTTGAAGCTGTTGCAGTTCCCTGTCTATCTGCTGTAATTCGGGTGGTGCTACACTGGAAGAGAGCCGAAGGCGGGATGCCGCTTCATCCATCAAATCAATAGCCTTATCCGGCAGGAACCTATCGGCAATGTATCTTTCGGCCAGGACAGCTGCAGCCTCCAATGCATCATCGCTGATCTTCAAGCGATGATGCGCTTCGTATCTATCGCGCAGCCCCCTCAGTATTTGGAGGGTCTCATCTACCGTCGGCTCTCCTACCTTGACCGGCTGGAAGCGCCGTTCCAGAGCACTATCCTTTTCCACATATTTACGATACTCGGTAAGTGTGGTGGCTCCTATGCATTGCAACTCTCCTCTTGCCAGCATCGGTTTGATAATGGAAGCCGCATCCATAGCGCCCTCCGCCGCCCCAGCGCCGACCAACGTATGCAACTCATCGATGAACACAATCACTTCACCGGTTGCTTTACGTATCTCGTCCAGGACTTTTTTAAGACGCTCTTCAAATTCGCCTCGATATTTAGTGCCGGCGACCATGGCCGCCAGATCCAGTGTTACCACACGCTTATTATGAAGAAGATCGGGAACTTCCTCTTTAACAATACGTTGGGCCAGGCCTTCCGCAATAGCCGTTTTTCCCACCCCGGGTTCGCCTATAAGAGCCGGGTTGTTCTTGGTCCGACGGGATAATATTTGCAGAACTCGTTCTATCTCCTGCTCCCGCCCCACCACCGGATCCAATTTGTTCTCCCGGGCTAGAGCCGTCAAGTCACGTCCAAACTCATCCAAAGTGGGAGTCTTTGCCTTGGCTCGGGCCGGCGATATGGATGTTCCGCCATCCTGCATCAATTGCATCAACTGCCAGCGCAATCTATCCACATCCTGGCCGAGGTTAACCAATGCTTTTGTAGCTACACCTTCTCCCTTCCCCTCACGAAAAGATTCCTCCCTTTCACGAAGTATCCCCAGAAAGAGATGTTCAGCATCGATGTAATTGTGGCCGAGTTGACGAGCTTCATCAAAGGCCAGCTCCAGCACCTTCTTGGAGCGCGGTGTAAAGGTCATCTCCTTTTCCCGCGGATTATGCTCCTTACCGGCGATATGCTCCACCTCGAATCGCATCGTTTCCAGTGACATGCCGCCGCTTAGCAACATCTTAGCCGTCAGGCTCTCACCTTCACGAAGGATGCCCAGCAATAAATGCTCCGTACCTACATAGGCACATCCCAGTTTCTGTGCTTCATCCTGGGCCAGAACAATTATTTTCTTAGCCTTCTCAGTGAATCTCTGCCACAAATAGCATTCCTCCCTATATGTATATCTCCGATCCCGTGCTGTTGGCCAATGTCCTGTAGCGTGAGATAAGTTCCGTAGTTATGCTGCCGGGACACCCGTTGCCTATGCTGCGGCCATCCACCTTGACGACAGGTATGATCTCCGCTGCGGTTCCTGTAAGAAAAGCCTCCTCAGCAATATATATGTCATGCTGCGTAAAAAGTTCTTCTCTGACATCCAGCCCCATTTCTTGTGCCAGTTCCATGACCGCACCACGAGTCACCCCTTCCAGAATACCAGCTGATGGAGGAGGTGTCAGAAGCATATTATCCTTGTAAATAAAAACATTGTCTCCCGTAGCCTCAGCTATATATCCCTGATTATTCAACATAATGCCTTCCAGCAAGCCGGCATTAATAACCTCTATCTTCGCCAGAATGTTGTTAAGATAATTCAGCGACTTGATAGCAGGATTCAGTGCCTCGGCCAAACTACGCCTGGTACAGAGAGTCCTTACTTCCAAGCCATCCTGATATGTTTCCTCCGGATAGAGCGTTATCCGATGAGCAATAATAACTACAGTAGGCCTGGAACATTTTCGAGGATCAAGGCCCAGATCCCCCTTGCCGCGGGAGACCACCAATCTGATATAGGCATTTTTCAGCTCATTGCGCCGCAACGTTTCCAATAAAGCCGCTTCCATCTCTTCCATAGACATGGATATATCCAGAGCAATTGATTTTGCCGAACGATACAAACGAACGATATGCTCTTTTAGACGAAAAACCCGGCCGTTATAAGCCCTTATACCTTCGAAGACCCCGTCTCCATAAAGAAAACCGTGATCAAAAACGGAGATTTTAGCCTCCTCTTCATCATAATAATGACCATTCACATAGATCTGTAACCCCATTTTTACCACTCCTGCCGTAAATTGTGCCTTTCAGACAGTTCTAGGTTCATAGTTCACCGTTTAAAGCCGGTTATGAAGAAGACTTCAACGGCCCGTCGGGATCTTTCGAACCTTGAACTCTGACACTATACTTTATTCTACCCCCGGGAGTAACTTCCCTTTCCTTAATTGCCATTCCAACAATTCTACTGCCATAATAATTAAAAACCCTCCGTAGCCTTGGCAAAGGAGGGTTACAGGTGATGATCTTTCCTGCAAAATGCTTACCGGAAGCTATAAGACAGACTGCACTCAATAACTTCGGTAGGAGGCGATCACCTTCCCGAGAATAGCCGCATCCCGCAATATAATCGGCTGAAACATCGGATTGGACGGCTGCAACCGTACCATGCCGGCTTCCAGGTAAAAACGCTTGACGGTGGCTTCCTCCCCAATTAGAGCTACAACCAGATCACCGTTCACAGCCGTCTGCTGGCGAGCTACAACTACATAATCGCCGTCCAGCAAACCATCGCCAATCATACTCTCGCCCACTACTCTAAGTATAAAAGCATCACGCCCTCTGGTGATAGTCAACGGCAGCGGCACCATATCCTCCACATTCTCTGATGCCAGCAAAGGAACACCGGCAGCTACACGCCCGACCAAAGGCAGTTCAACAACCTCGGCCTTGCGGGCCAGCGAATCTTCAGCCAGCATTACAGAACGTGAAATCAGAGGGTTGCGTCGGATATACCCCCTCTGCTCCAAAGAATTCAGATGTTTATGCACCGTACAGGTAGAACGCAGACCAACAGCCGCTCCTATCTCTCTTACAGTGGGTGGATATCCCCGCTTCTCCATGCTTCGCTTGATAACATCCAGAATCAGGCGCTGTCGCTGACTGAGACTATCCATTTACAACCCCCTCCCGAGCCTATTATAACAGAAAAACCCGGAAATGAACAAACGGGTGTTCGCCGCCTGCTCAGAAGGTAATGCCTTGCAGCCGCCAATAACAGGAAATATCCGTTATCATGCAGAAGCATAACACTATACTGCAGAACAACACGCTATCTTCTTCCCCGTTACCGTATTCTTTTCAGCTTTTTCATCAAAGACAAGAGAGGTCACTAGCAGCCTTTTCGCCTATGGCTTAGCTCGACCTTTGAGCAGCAGATAAGATATTGCCTCTTTCAATATCCTCTCGGATTGCGGCCCCACTTTGCTGACACCGATTTCGTATCCTCCTCGGCTGTAGGCATCCGCAGTGCCGATATACGATGGGCCGTGGGTGCCGTAGGCGGCCATGCAGACCGTATCATGCGGGCACAGACCGCGGGCGTAAAGCTGGTAATCCACGAACAGTTCGCCAGGCAGGTGCAGTATATGGACCCGCCGGCCCAAATGCAGGCAGCTGATGTCAATACGGCCTCCCTGCCTGATCCAGTTCAGCCAGGATAGACTCAAGGCGGCCCCAAGACGTTTTCTCTCCGTCATTGATGGATCATCAAGCTCTGCCAGCAACGTGGCCTCCTTCAATCTCTCATTCGCCGGAAGAGAGACCGCCTGCACCTCCCAGCCGATATCGTCAGCACTTACAGGAAAGCGATCTGTAGCCTCCCAGGCTCGCTTCATGCCGTCGGCCAGGCGTCGGGCTAGTTCCGGTCGCATCTGCGGCGAGCCATCGTTGTACTTGCCGGCAGCTATATTGCCGCCGGCTCCGTTGAAATGAACCTGGCACACGCCCGGCAGCGCTTTCTCCCGTTCAGCCCGGGCCAAGCCGACGAACTCGGCGGTAACGTCACCCTGTCCATAGTAACTTTGGGGATGGGTAGCATAGTAGCTGACTGCTGCCAGCGGCGTCTCCTCGTTCCAAAAACTGATTATCTGTACTTCCGGGTCGATGGTTCCTTCAGGAGCGGCTATGGCTTTCGCATTCTGAGAGTTGCTCCAGCGCATCATAGCCACCATGCCGTCGGCGCCGAAGATGTGGCGATTGGAGGCTACTCTGTCTACCAGAGCCTTCCCCGTGCCGATATGAGTCAGGGGACGGCCGTTCTTAGCAGCTTCAGCTACGGCGGAAGCCGTGCGCCGGATAACGTCACGAGCAAAGGCCGCATCCATGAACCTGCCGCCCAGGCCTTGAGCCGTCAGCAGTTCCTCGGCAGCGAAATCGCAGCGTGGGGCGTCATGTTGATGCAATGTATGGACTGCCACCCTGTCAGAGGTAGTACCGGCAGCCTTGGCCAGAGCCTCTCGCCAGGCGTCGTGAGCATCGTTGCCGATACCAATCCAGTCCACGGCGCAGAGGACTATAGGCTGACCGCTGCCGCTGATCACCACTCCCCGAGCACTGAGACGATCCTGAATACTGCGAGTCAGAGCATAGGCCACCGGGCTGCCCAAGGGTGGTGTAGCATCGATGTTAAAGGTTCCCAGAAGCAGCCCGGCCGCAGCAAAGATCCCATATCCTTTTTTAAGCTGAGTATACATTTTGTATGCCTCTCCTTACATATTGATAAAACTTATGAACCATTTCTAAACAAAAGCCTCATCAAGAAGATACCTGGCGCCTTGCTCCCCTGAATTTCCTTATCTTCTTACGCGCGCGTTCCCTTTCCAGATGCTCCAAACCTGCTCTTCATCTGCAGGCTGAGCATAATCGGTCAGCATAGTGGTTGCCAGCGCTCCGGTAGCCCAGGCAAACTGCACCCATTTCTGCGGCTCCCAGTTCCTCAGAATGGCATAGAGCATGCCGCCCACAAAACCGTCGCCACCGCCTATGCGATCCAAAACAGTTATATCGCGGGGTTCAACAACATGCCAGTTGTCGCCTTCGGACAAAATAGCGCCCCATAGATGATGATTGGCACTGAGAACCTGGCGTAATGTCGTGGCAAAAACCGTAGCCTTGGGAAACTTCTTTTTGGCACGGTTTATCATTCCCTTGAAGTTTTCAATCTTGGCTTTGATATCTTTGCCGCCCGCCTCAGGCCCTTCAATACCCAGGCAAAGCTGAAAATCCTCTTCATTACCTATCAGAATATCAGCAATCCCTGCAATCTCCGTGAATATGCTATGGAGCTCTTCCTCGCGATTGATCCAAAAAGAGGCTCGGTGATTAAGGTCGAAGGAAACTCGTGTCCCGTATTTCTTGGCTGCCCTGGCCAGTTCCAGACAGAAAACACCGGTCTCCGGAGAGAGTGCAGCGATAAGCCCGGAGAGATGCACTATTTGCACCCCCTCCTGCCCGAAAATGCGATCCAGATCGAAATCTTTGACGTTCAGGGTTCTGCCGACCTCGCCCGCACGATCATTGTGAACACGAGGCCCCCGGCTGCCGTACCCGCTGTCGGCAAGATTAAACTGGTGACGATAACCCCATGGGCCGCCCTGCTCCACTTCAGGCCCTTCATAATCCATATGGCGGCCGGCAAGATCGTCCTTGATGAATCTTGCTATCGGACTATCTTTGACGAAAGTTGTCAGGACCTTTACCGGAAGGCCCAGATATGACGATATGCTTGCCACATTGGTTTCCGCACTGGTTGCCTGCATAATAAGGTTCTTGCTGCAATGCATCGGCTGCCCGTTAGCCGGCGTCAAACGAATACCTATACTGGTAGGGACCACAAGGCTGTACCGGCAATCTTTCTTAAGTTCAATACTCATGATAATATACCTCTCTATTCCTTTTATTCGCTTTTAAGGCTGAAGATCGTTAAGAAATTATACTCCGGCGCTCTCCCTCAGCCTGCATGCTCTTTTATAAGAGTGCATTCAAACTGCAGGCTAACCCTTGTAAATATTACCGGTCAAAGCAGCTCTTGTCAACATTACGAAGAAGAAAACCCCTGCTAAGAATGCTGCTTCATTCTATCTATGAGCATAGCCAGTCGGCAGGATTATCCTGCATCATGGACCAGGCAATATTTTCCGGAATGCCCTCATCTATCATCATCGGCAAAATATGGGAAATGATATGATCGTAGCCCCATCCGCCATAACGATGCAGCATTTGTTTAAGACAAAGGTCATTGGTAATCAGTATGCGCTTTTCAAAACCTGCCGCCACAAGCTCTTTGATCACTCGTACTCTTTCCAGATCGGTAGCAAAGGCACCACCGGTGAATCCCAGGCGGTCTTTGCTGTCGATATAGAATTCCTTGCCAAAATTATCAAATTCCACATAAGCACCCCGTCGTAAAAGCTCTTTTATATACGGTATGTTAAACTCCACATCGATATGGCAGATAACCACCCGCGCCGGATCCACGTCCAAAGCCGTCAAAACATCCAGGACCTCATGGCCGGTGGTACCCCAGGGGTATGTATGTATCTGTAATGAAGCACCGGTCTGCCTATGTGCCAGAGCGGCCGCCCGTAAAGATTTTACCTCGTTTGGATGAATTGGATCCCCGGTGCCTATCTCGCCGATGACCCCGGCACAGATGCCGGTATCTCCAATGCCTTCACAGAGCTCTCTTACCATCTCTGCAGCAATTTGTTCCTCAGTCAATTCCGCTATTTCTTCCGGATGCGTATCCTGCGTATAATAGCCGCATCCGACGATGATATTCAATCCGGTCTCTTCCGCCAAAGCCTTGAGCTTCAGCGGCGACCTGTTTATACCTACGGACGTGCAATCTACTATGGTAGAGCCGCCGGCATTCTTAAAACAGAGCGCTTCCTCTGTCATAACCACGGGATCATCCATAATCAGGTTCTCTTTAAGAGCATACGGATTTCTTCTAAGATACCCGTAATTCTGCAAGGATATTGCTTCCCGGCTGCGACGCCTGGCCTCAGGATCATCAAACTCGGAGAACTGGTTTGTCAGGTTAATAAAGAGATGCTCATGGGGTAAAATGACTCCTAGCTCTTCTCTTTTCACCGATCCTAAAACCGTTGTAACTGACATTTTAAATCACCTCGTCTGCTTTAAAGCAGTTTGTATTTCCACCATGTCCTTGAAAGAGTTCCAAATAAATAATCATATGCTATTGCATCCGATCTGCCAGCGTCAGATCCATACTGCCGCTACGAAAACCGGCCAGATCTAAAGTAACATATTTATAGCCCAGCGATATCAAGCCTGGTAGGATCTCTTCGGCAAGCTGCAGCGCCTCCGGCAGCTTTTCCTTCTCCACCTCTATCCGAGCCAGATCGCCGTAATCTCTGACCCTTACCTGCTCGAAGCCCAGCTCGCACAGTAACCTCTCCGCCTGAGCCACCCGATGAAGATTCTCAACGGTCAATCTAACGCCATAAGGTATACGCGATGCCAGGCAGGCCATAGAAGGCTTATTCCAGGTAGATAACCCTAAATTTCGGGAGATGCGACGAATATCCTCCTTATTCAGGCCGACGTTCACCATGGGGCTGCAGGCCCCTGTTTCGGCTACCGCCCTGCTGCCGGGGCGAAAATCTTGCAGATCATCCATATTGCTGCCCTCTATAACCTCCGATAATCCCTCCTCATCGGCAATCTGCCGCAGAGAGATAAAGAGTGCCCTCTTACAGTAATAACAGCGTTCCGGAGAATTGGAGATAAAATGCTCGTCACTCATTACTTCTGTCTTCAACAATCTATGCCTGATACCTATATGCCGGGCCACAGCGACGGCAGCCTCGCTCTCTTCAACGGTAAAAACAGGAGAGACCGCCGTGACCGCCAGCGCCCGGTCTCCTAAAGCATCAAAGGCCGCCCTGGCCAGCAAGGTGCTGTCAGCTCCTCCGGAAAAGGCCAAGACAACGCCGCCCAGGTCGCACAGCAAGTTTATCAACCTTTCATATTTGGCCTCCAAGCCCTTATTCATGCCCTGCACGGCATCCTTCATCCTCTCCTGAAATCCCTTGCCCCGGCCGGGAAGTACCGATGTAATCCTTCAGTAACTGCCTCGCCTGAGCAGGATCATCCATACCTCTGACGATGACCCTTCCATCTGTAAAAAAGTAAACACTCCTGCTCTCTTGTCTTAAGCTGAGAACATAACCGTTGTTACATACCTTGCCCCGGCCGGATAGCCGGCCGGCCAGTTTATCGAGATCCACCCGACCGGCCTTTACCGTATCGTAAAGCTGCACGGAGGCCTCTCCCATATAGAGCGGCGAATACCCTCCGGTTTCGGTATTGAGATAATCATAACGGCCATTGCAGGCCGGGCAATCAATTCTGGCCGCATCCGATACATTCATCAGCCGGTAATTTCTCTGCCACAAGTCCACTTCCAGCAATCGCTGATCCGTTTTCACTCCGCTCAAAACCTTCAGCGTTTCAGCCACTTCCACCGCACCTATCAGCCCTGGCGCAGGATTGATCACCCCGGCCTGGTGGCAGGAGGGAAAGGAGCCCGCCTCCGGCGGCTCCGGCATAAGACAGCGTAAGCATGGAGGATGATCCGGCTGTATAGTAAGCGAGCAACCGGTGGCTCCCAGCACAGCACCATAGATCCAGGGAATGCCCAGCTTCAGACAGGTATCATTCATCAGAAAACGTGCCGCAAAATTATCTGTGCCGTCCAGGACTATATCTGCCTCGGCTATCAGGCTTTCAGCCGTCATAGAGTTGAAATCCGTTACCAGACCGGTAATCTCTATAGCGGAGTTTACAGCTTTAAGATGCATCTCCGCCGCCACTGCTTTGGGCAAGCCGACATCCTTCTCTTCAAAAAGCATCTGCCGCGGCAGATTGCTCCATTCCACCACATCCCGATCGATAAGTACCAGCCGGCCTATACCGGCACGAGCCAGACCGCTGGCGATAACGGTTCCCAGCGCTCCGCAACCTATAACCGCAGCCTTGGACCTCGCCAGGCGCTCCTGGCCATCGTCTCCAAGCTCCTGAAACAACATCTGACGCGAATATCTCTCTTTATAACATTCTTCCATGATCTTAATAATCTCTTTTATTCTCCCTCTGTTGAATAGCTCTATTGCTCTTCTCATCTGCAACCGCTACAAGCTCCCTCTCCGGCACATCGAAACGCACTATCCTGGGACGCCAGCCCAGCTTTTTCAATACTTCCCAGTACTCTTCGGGAGCAATCTGAGCAACCGGCTTATCGCTGACAGCCACCAGCGCGGCCTCCATAACATTGGTGCCGAAAGAGCGTCCGTTAAGTTCAGGGGTAGTGGTCACCAGCATCTTCGCTCCTCGCTGCCGGAACAGCTCCACATCCGCAGCCGTAACTGTGTTGGTGATAATTACCTTGCCGTCCAGACGGGCCGGCATATACCGCTTGATAAAGTGAAAATCTCCGGCTATGACCTCAGCCCAATCGAAATATTTACTATATCGAGGGTTTTCCGAGTCTTGCTTCTCCCCGGTAGGATAGATTAACTTGAACGGCAAACGGCAAACAAGAGGCAAAAACGTAAAAGCCACCAGCTTCAGCACCCGCAGGGACCGTATCGGCACCGGCAAGCCCAGAGCGAAGATCACATCGCCAAAGAGACACTCCGCCCCCATCTCCTCCACCGCTTCGGCCATGCCGAAGCGGTCAACGGCGCTTACCAGCATCACCCGCCGGCCAGGCAGAGAGAGCAGGCCTTCCTTGACAAGATATTCGATAGTCTGTCGTTCCAGCGTGTTCTTCAGCCCGCTGCCGTCCACTACCGGCGTTATAAAGGCAGCCCGAGCCATTTTGAGAGCATCCCGGACCACAAATTTTTTTCCTGCGGTTATCAGATAAAGGTCTATTCCTCCCAGGCCGATGGCATCAACCTCACCATCCAGCTCACCGATGATCCTTATCGCCTTCTGCATACTACCGTCCGTACCCATACGACGAACCTTGATCCGTTCGCCAAACAGGTTCATCTCTACGGCATGATCCCGTTTAGAAGAACCCAAGCTTACGCTGACAACTTTTTTCATCTTACTTCCTCCCGAAAGATCCTTTCGGCATCCTCTTTATTCGACATGGCATTGATCTCCTCGCGCAGCCTGGCCGCACCCGGCACTCCTTTGAAATACCAGGCTAGGTGCTTGCGCATCTCCCTGATGCCTCTTGCCTCTCCTCGGCGCTGCAACACATCATAGAGATGCTCTCGCGCCACAGCCGTCTTCTCTGCCCAAGAAGGCTCGGAGATAAGCCTCCCTTCCCGGATAAAAGCTGCAATCCGCCCCAAGATCCAAGGGTTTCCCAGAGATGCCCGACCAATCATCACTCCGGCACAACCACTCTCTAAAAAACGCCGAGCGGCATCCTCAGGGCCGGTAATATCTCCGTTACCGATCACTGGAATATCCAGCGCAGCAACAACCCGGGCTATCACATCCCAATCAGCTCTGCCGCCGTACATCTGGCGACAAGTCCTACCATGCACCGCTATGGCGGCAGCTCCGCCATCCTGGGCCGCCAGAGCAATCTCGACAGCGTTTATGCTCGCAGCGTTCCAGCCGGTTCTAATTTTAACCGTGACCGGGACCTTCACCGCTTGCACGACGCTATGTACTATACGGTTAAGCAGTTCCGGGTTGCGCAGCAGATCGGCGCCGGCTCCTGTCTTGACCACCTTGGGCACCGGGCAGCCGGCATTAATATCTACCGCTCCAGCACCTTTTCCCTGCAGCATCAGAGCGCCCTCAGCCATAACTGCCGGATCAGCACCGAATATCTGTGCCACCAGCCGGTCCTCCCCGCTGAAATCCAGCATATCCGCGGTCGCCGCATTGCGATAATGGAGCCCCCAGCTGCTGACCATCTCAGTATAGACCAGATCGGCTCCCAGACGCCGGCATATCAACCGAAAACTCTTATCCGTAATGCCGGCCATCGGTGCAAGAATAACAGGCCGGCGCTTCAGTATGTCGGCCAGATCCATCAAATGTTATCCTTACAATTCATTTCGTATATCGCCTTCAGCCCCTCGAGCGTCAGAAACGGATCAACCTCTATTTTCAGGCACATCTGTCCACAGACCAACTCCGCCAGCCCCCCGGTGGCCAGCACGGCTGTTCCTTCGCCCATTTCCCTTAAAAAACGCTGGATCATTCCCTCTGCCTGAGCGGCAAAACCGTATATTATTCCCGATCTCAGACTATCACCGGTATTGCGACCTATCGTCGTTAGCGGGGCAAAAAGATCAACGCCCGATAGCCTGGCAGCCTTGCTATACAGCGCATCAAGCGAGATACTTATTCCCGGCATAATAGCTCCGCCCAGATACTCTCCTGAAGCGGAGACGGCATCCAAAGTGGTGGCCGTGCCGAAATCCAGAATTACAGCTGCACCCCGCCGGCGAAAAGCGGCCAGAGCATTAGCCAATCTGTCGGCACCCACATCCTTTGGATGATCATAGAGCACGATAAGCCCGCAATCTACGGCAGAGCTGACTAATAACGGTTCCAGGCCAAGATTCTTCCGGCACATGTCGGCCCAGGCCTGAGTAATAGCCGGCACTACGCTGCCGATGACCACGGCATCCACTGCCCCGAGATCCATGCTTCGCATCCCGAGCAAACCGGAGAGCGTAAAACCCCACTCATCAGCTGTTCGCCATCGCCCTGTGGCTATACGCCAGGAAGCAGCCAGCTCTTTCTCCGTATAAATGCCCAGAAGAACATTGGTATTACCTATATCGACGGTTAAAATTTTTTTTGGGCCCATACCGCCAACCTCTTTCTGCATTCACTCTGAAGAACCATTTTATCCTTCCATCGGCAAAGAGCGAAAAACCCTAGCCGGCCCCCTGTTATCTGTTTTGCTCTCTTTGGTCATCCGTAAAAGGAGAGGAACGAATGCTTTTTATCCGCGGTTCCAGTTTTCGCCTTGCTATCAGAACATAATGCCCACATCCCTGGCAAACCATACCTATGTCGGCACCGGTCCGGGTTACCTCCCAGGTTTTGCTGCCACAAGGATGTGGTTTTTTAAGCTCCAACAAATCCCCCGGGTGAATAACCATTATTTCCACAGAATTCGCCCCATCATGAAAATACCTATCAGCCAGCAATAGTAAGCAAAATATTTGAATTTATGGCTTTGCAGAGAACGAAAGACCAGCAAAATAGCCAAATAACCACTAACAGCAGCCACTGCTCCGCCTATCAGCAAAGGCAGCCAGGCTTCATTAGCCAGCTGATGTAAATCCTTAAGCTGTAGAAGAGCAGCACCTGCTATGGCCGGGATAGCCAGCAGAAAGGAGAAGCGCGGAGCTGTTTCTCTATCAAGCCCCAAGAAGAGTCCGGCAGAGATGGTAGCTCCGGAACGTGATATCCCCGGCAACATAGCAAACGCCTGAGCCAACCCAACAAAAAAAGCGACCCTTGGTGAAACGGATACCTGCCGACCGACAATATCCTTGTGTTTTCGGCTTCCAACATACCAGATCATGATGCCTGTTATCAGTAGAAAGGAGGCTGCAGCCAGCGGTGTTTCAAAAAGCCTCTCCAAAGTGCTTTTAAAGCTCACGCCGATAACTACAGCCGGTAGTGTGCCCAGCAGCACCAGCCAGGCCAACCGCCTCTCGGCGGTGGCAGACAGAGCTTGCCGCCAGTTCTTTCCGGTCATGATCTCTTTAAGGCTGTCATAAAAAGCAGCCAACAACACGGCTATGTCGCGTCTGAAAAAGGCCAGCAGGGCCAACAGCGTGCCGAGATGCAGCGCCGTATCGAATGCCATTCCAGCCGGCTCCCAGCGAAAAAGCTCAGGGACCAGAACCAAATGAGCGGAACTGCTAACCGGAACAAATTCCGTCAGCCCCTGAACCAATCCCAAGACAGCAGCGATAATTTCGTTCAAAAATTTATCCTCCTAGCAGATACTGATACCGGCGGCACGAAGGCGATAAAGCAGTTCCGTCTGTATCTCGGCGGCCAGGGAAAGCCTATCGGCTGAGAGCACCTCCGCCGCTACAAGCAATTGTATCTTACCCTCACTAATGGCCACCGGTCCCAGTAGACGAGGTTTCTCGGAAACATCCTCCCGCCCGGAAAAATCCTCAGCCAAAGTGCTGACAATCTCCCTGATCCTTATAAGATCGCTGTCCAGAGCAACAGCAAAATTGATGGTGAGACGATAAGGGCCCCGGGAATAATTACAGGTGGCCGTGACGTCACCGTTGGCAATGGTACAGATGCGACCGTTATCATCACGTATCTTCGTCACTCTCAGCCCCAGTTCAACAACCTCGCCGGATACAGCTCCCAGAGTAATATAATCTCCGATGGCAAATTGATCCTCCACCAGAATGAAGAGCCCGGAAATGATATCCCTTACCAGCCGCTGCGCCCCAAAACCTATAGCCAGGCCAATGACCCCTGCGCCTGCAAGTATAGGCTGCCAATTAACTCCCATTTGGCCAAGGATCATTAATAATGCTATAAAATAAATGAAATATCTGGCGGAATTCACCAGCAATCCTTGCAAGGTAGTCCGCCGTCGTGCTTTTATGGATGTCGGCCGTTCCTGCTGTCCGACACTACGATTAATGTTGTTACTGATTACTCTGGCAACGAGCATAACAACTATTTCCGCAGCCACAGCTATCAGTAATATAGTAATTGCTTTGGTTAAAATGGTGGTAAAAGACGACATAAGTATTTACCCCCTCAACGCTTTAGGACCAAACCCCTCCCTGAGGAGCGTAGTAACGGTCTCCTCGGAAACCGGCTCGAAAAGATCGTAAAATTGCCCGACGGAGAAGAACATTTCCGATGTTTCCAGGCATATAATGACATCAAAGAACGGTCGCAACAGCATCAAGCTGTCCGCCGCCGCCACAGGAACAGCCAACACCATTTCCCGTGGGCAATCCGAGCGGAGGGTAAGGGCCGCTGCTTTCAAAGTCAGCCCCGTGGCAACACCGTCGTCAACAACAATAACGGTCCGTCCATATGTCGAAACCCTTGCATATCCTCTTCGGAGATGAGAACGCCGGGCCTCCAGCTCCCTGGAGACCAGCAGGCGCATACGCTCCAAATGAGAAGATTCCACCTGCAAATCTTTTACAGCTTCGTGATCGATAACCTCACAGCCTGATTCGGATAAAGCCCCAATAGCATAATCCTTATTATATGGAGCACCTATTTTTTTCGCCAGCACGATATCCATCTTGACGTCAAGCGTCCGGGCAATTTCAGAAGCAACTATCACACCGCCTCTAGGAACAGCCATAACAATAGTGTCATCATGCCTGTAGGACATCAACCGGTCTGCCAATAGTCGTCCGGCTTCATTGCGATCATAAAAAGACATCTAAAAATATCCTTTAAAAACAAACTTCCGGCAACTGCAATTTTAACAATACCATCACGGTATGTAAAGGTCATCTAAAAAAGAGCCTGATACAGATATAAGCAGCCGGCGCCGCCATTATCAAGCTATCAAACCGGTCAAGAATACCGCCGTGCCCCGGCAGAACTTCTCCAAAATCCTTTATCGACAGCGCTCGTTTGAGCAGAGAGGCAAATAAATCGCCGTAGACAGCCGCCAGGCTGGTTATCAAAGCGGAGACCAGCAGCTTCAGCCAATCATGAAAAAGAAGGCTCCCGCAGGCCATGCCCAGCAACACTCCTAGCGATAGTCCGCCTAAAAGACCTTCTAACGATTTATTAGGGCTGACGACTGGAAAGATCCTTCTCTTGCCGATTAAAGTACCGATCACATATGCCCCTGTATCGGTTCCCCAGACGACAAGATAAAGCCAGATAATCATAAAGAACCCTAGATCCCATTCTCGGCCGAGAAGCTGAAAGCTTCCTATTAGATCCCGCAGCAGAATAAGATGAGCCGGTAGAATGCCAAGGTAGATTATGGTCAAAACCTTTACGGGAACACGATGAAGGATATTCACATCCGCACGTAAAACACAGAAGATGGAAAAGAGCAGCCATAAAGAAACCGGTAACAAAGCAGCTAACGGTATTTGCCCTTTGCCGGCACACATTTTAGCAAAAAGGGAAGCTGCAGCAACACCACATAAAACAAGAGCGACATTAGTTCGAACACCTCGCCCCTGGCAGGCAGCCAAAAACTCTCCTGCCGAGACAAGAGCAATAAAAAGCGTCAGAGCAAAGAAAAACCAGTGCCCCTTGTTGGCAAGATAGAGTAGTAGCGGAATGCCCGCAAAAGCCGTCAGCAATCTTTTATATAATGCATTCATATCTTTACGCCGTCACTTACTATCATCAATAAAACAACAAACAACGAGATGCCGGGTTACTCTTGTTCATTGAGGATAATACCCACAACCCTCTCCAAATCTTCGGGAGAGAAAAATTTGATGGTCACCTCACCGGCAACAGCGCCTGATATGCGAACCTCCGTCCCCAAACGGTGCTGAAGTCGTTCTATTATATCGGCCGTATTAGGATCAACGCTTCGCGCAGATGTTTCACGTGAAACATTGCGCCGTGCTATCCTTTCCACCTGTCTGGCTGTAAAACCCTTGTGCGCAATCTCTTGTGCCATGCTTAACTGTTTTTCAGGAGAGAGCGCCAATAACGGCCTGACCTGTCCTTCGCTCAAAAGACCCTCCGCCAGCATTTCTTGAAGTTGCTTTGAGAGAGAGAGCAAACGCAGGGTATTAGCTACACTTGACCGGCTACGGCCGACCCTTCGTCCTAGCTCCTCTTGGGTATAGTTAAACTCTGTAATCAACATTTTATAGGCTCGTGCCGTCTCCACCGGGTTGAGATCCTGGCGCTGGATATTTTCCACTAATGCAAGTTCCAACATTTCTTTATCGGAATACTCTTTAATAAAGGCGGCTACTCGCTGCAGTCCCGCTTTCTTTGAAGCTCTCCAGCGACGCTCGCCGGCCACTATCTGATAACGACTTCCTATCGGACGTAAGGCAATGGGCTGAATGAGACCATGCTCCCGTATTGAAACCGCTAACTCTTCAATACGGTCATCATCCCAGTATTGCCTTGGCTGATAAGGATTGGGATCTATCAAGTGCAGCGGGATATCCTTCGATTCTTTTTCGAAAGAGGCTGCACCAGGAATAAGCGCTCCAAGCCCTCGTCCCAGAACCTGTCTTTCACTCAAAACCGACGACCTCCTCAGCTAAACGCCTGTAGATATCGCTAAGCCGGCCACTTTTGTCATATTCCATAATCGGCTGGCCAAAGCTCGGCGCCTCGCTTAATCTTACTGAACGGGGAATTTCCGTTTTAAACAAATCCGCCTGAAAGAACTTCTCTATCTCCGCTCTTATTTGTTGATGAAGCTTCACTCGGCCGTCATACATATTTATTAGAATATGCTGCTGCCTCAGCCGAGGGTTCAATTCCTTCCTGATCATGCCCAATGTGGAATAAAGCTGACTAAGCCCCTCCAAAGCAAAGAATTCGCATTGCACGGGGATAACAGCCTCATCAGCTATAGCTAAAGCATTAATGGTCAATAGCCCCAGAGACGGCGGACAATCTATAATGACAAAATCGTAGCTGTTCACCGCATCCTTCAAAACCTCTCCCAGGCGATATTCCCGATTATCGATAACCACAAGCTCAACTTCCGCGCCGGCTAAATTAACGGTGGCCGGCACAACATCCAGCCCCTGAATCATTGTTTCAACTCTAACATCTGCTAAGGAAAGTGTTCCCAGCAGCAGATCATAAAGGCAGCAGCCCAGCTTGTTACGGTCAATTCCCAAGCCGCTGCCGGCATTTCCCTGCGGATCGGCATCCACTAACAGAACTCGCTGTCCCATCTCGGCCAAAGCAGCAGACAGGTTAATGGCCGTCGTAGTTTTACCCACGCCGCCTTTTTGATTAATGACCACCAGAACTCGGCTGTCAAGGATAAGCGGCTTGCGTGCGGCCTCATTATTTTCTTCATCCAAGGCTGCCATATCGCAGGCCTCCGCCGAAGTATCTTCTAGAAGAACCATCCGTAAAGAAGCTTCGCGAAGCTCGTCTACGGGCGAAGTATTATCAAGCGCTGCCTCTGCCGATGATCCCTCTGCAGCTGCATCTGCATCATCATAAACGGCCTCTACGCCAATAGTTCCGAACGGTGCTTCAAGAGGAACCGGTTCATTGCTATGCTCTGCCATACCGTCACTTAACTCAGACCGGGTTTCTATTCCCGGGGCCTCTTCTGGACCGGTGTTGCTCAACGTTTCACGTGAAACATCATCGTGCTTTTTATCTAAGGTTACTTCTTTAAGCTCTCCTGTATTTGCCTGTTCAAGCTCCGAGCCTACAATGGTCTCGGCGACAGAAGAGCTTTTTTTTCGAAAGATAGCGGAAAGACGAGCAAGAAAGTTTTTTATAACCATCGTGTTGCTCCACAATTAAAGTTGATAGCATTATTATAGCATAGAAAAGAGCAGGAAGGGGAATGTTTCACGTGAAACATTGCGGTAACTTTGAAGAACGTTCCAAACCGTTCGACGTTACAACGGCCTCTTGCCAGGTATCCCTGTACGGCGTGGATAGGTTTCCGGGGTAGGGGAGAGCTTGGTTATATCCAGCAGATAGCGCTGTTTCTCGCTTATAGAAACATTTGTTACCTGCAAATCCCCACATTGAAGGATCTCCAGCGCCCGGGTTGCCTCTGCTATATCGGCAGCATAATCAGGGCCTTTCATAGCAACTACATGCCCTCCCACACGAAGAAAGGGCACGGACAGTTCTAACAAGATATTCATTCGTGCTAATGCTCTGGCCGTTACCAGATCATACCGGCCTCTGAAAAGTCCATTATGTCCCAGTTCCTCTGCTCGCCCTTCCAAAACAGAAGCGTTTAGGCCCAGATCGATGACCATATTCTTCAAAAAGCGTGCCTTTTTCCCATTGGCCTCCAGCAAAGATATCTCTGTTTCCGGTAAAAGAATCGCCAGGACAATCCCCGGCAAGCCGGCACCTGTGCCGATATCAAGAATGTTTTCTGCCTGATGAATGCTTTTCAGGATTAATAGCGAAAGGGAATCTACGATATGCTCTCGAAGAATCTTTTCTATGCCGGCAGCTCCTGTTAAGTTGTAAACCCTGCTCCAACGCTCTATCTCACCGGCATAGTGTAGAAGCTTGCTCGCAGCTTTATCGTTAAGAGAAATTCCCCTTTGCCCGGCTAAGGAGACCAATAAATCTTTATGCTCTTTCATGACGTTTTCTCTCTTTGTCTTAGGGCCTGCAGGCGCTGTTGCTCCAAATAGACGATGAGTATAGTTATATCGGCCGGCGTAAGGCCGGCAATTCTCGATGCCTGCCCCACTGATACCGGACGAATATTTTTTAACTTCTCCCGACCCTCTCGTGACAGGCTGGGGATAGCATCATAGTCTATCTCTTCAGGAACAAGCCTGGATTCAAGACGCTGATACTGCACCACCTGCTGCTGCTGCTTCTCTATATAGCCCTCATATTTGATCTCTGTTTCCGTCTCGCTTATCACATCGGGCGGAAGCGAAGGACGATCTTTATCAAGAGTCGCCGTTCTCCGGTAGGTCATATCCGGGCGCTTAAGAATATCCGCCAAGCTAACAGCCTTTCCAAGCCTCTCGCTGCCTAGGTCTCGCAACAGTCGCTGCACCTGGCCTGTCGGGCGCAGCCGGGTCTCTTTGAGACGAGCGGTTTCAAGCTCGATCATCTCTCGTCTGATAACAAACCGTTGATATCGATCCTCAGGAATAAGGCCATAGCGGTATCCCTTTTCCGTTAAGCGCAGATCAGCATTCCCTTGGCGCAGGATCAATCTATACTCGGCACGGGAAGTAAGCATTCTGTAGGGCTCCTCCGTACCTTTTGTAACAAGATCATCTACCAGAACACCGATATAAGCCTCTGAGCGCAACAATATCAGCGGCGGCAGCTCTTTGATCGCAGCTGCGGCATTTATACCGGCCATAATACCCTGTGCCGCCGCTTCTTCATAGCCCGATGTCCCATTTATCTGCCCAGCGGTATAAAGTCCTTTTATTAGCTTCGTTTCCAATGTGGGAAAGAGCTGGACCGGCAGGAGAAAATCATACTCTATGGCATAGCCGGGACGCATTAGCTCTGCCTTTTCCAGGCCTTTTACGCTATGGACAGCAGCAATTTGAACATCTTCCGGCAGAGAAGAGGAGAGTCCCTGCAAATAAACCTCGCTGGTCTTCCAGCCTTCCCGTTCCAGAAAGATCTGATGCCTTTCTTTATCAGGAAAACGAACAACCTTATCTTCAATGGAAGGACAGTAGCGAGGCCCCGTGCCCTTGATGCGTCCGGAGAAGAGTGGTGAGCGATGAAGATTATCGCGAATTATACGGTGTGTCTGCTCATTTGTCTCCATCAGCCAGCATGATAGCCGGCCGCGGCCGGAAATTGGGCCGGTGGTGTAAGAGAAGGGCAGCGGCACATCCTCGGATTCCTGAATCTTTCCCTGAGAGAAATCGATCGTGCGGGCATCTATTCTGGGAGGAGTACCGGTCTTCAGGCGTCCCAAATTAAAACCAAGATATTTCAAATTCTGTGCCAGTCCGATGGAGGGGACCTCCCCGCCTCGTCCGGCGGGGAAAGAGGTCTCGCCGATATGGATCAAGCCCTCTAGAAATGTCCCGGCGGCTACGATTACAGCTCGGCTACGATATTCTATCCCGGTTTGCACCCTGACGCCTGTTACAGCCGTTTCGTCACAAAGAATCTCCTCCACCATAGCCTGCTTTATATCCAGCCGGTCCTGAGATTCCAGCGTGTGTTTCATCTCCATCTGATAGTATTTTTTATCCACCTGGGCTCTCAGCGCCTGCACCGCCGGTCCTTTGCTGAGATTCAGCATCCTTATATGCGTAAAGCTCTTATCTATATTCCGGCCCATTTCGCCACCTAGAGCATCAATCTCTCTGACAAGATGGGCTTTGGCGGGCCCTCCTATGGAGCAGTTGCACGGCAGAAGCGCTATACTGTCAAGATTGATGGTCAGCAGAAGGGTGGCACATCCCATTCTGGCCGAAGCCAAGGCCGCTTCGCATCCTGCATGGCCGGCACCTATAACGATAATATCATAGCTTTTTTCATAGACCATAATTATTTTCCTATGCAAAAATCGGAGAATATCCTGTCTATTACATCATCGGTGGTAGTTTCTCCCGTAATTTCGCCCAATGCGTCAGCAGCGTCATGCAGATCCACCGCCGTGATCTCTGCCGGTTGCCCACAGAGTATGGCCTCTCTTCCCGTCCGCAGCGCCGCAGTTGCTCTAACCAGCGCCTCAACTTGTCGGATATTGGCTACGGTTATGCGTTCCAATACTATTTCACCACCTAGAAGTATGGCGGCAATCTCTGCTTCCAGCGCCGTTACTCCTTCACCAGTGAGAGAGGAGATACGTAGCAGGGGTGTTCCGGGCATCATTTCCGCCAGCGCTTCTTCATTGACAGCTGGCGGTAAATCGGCCTTATTGATCACCAAAATGGTTCTCTTTTGTGCACATTCGACAGCCAAAACGCAATCTTCCTCGGTAAGAGGTTGAGACCCGTCCAAAACCAACAACAGAATATCGGCCTGCAAAATAACTTCTCTAGCTCTCTCAACACCGATACGTTCCACCATATCCGTCGTAGCTCGTATCCCAGCCGTATCAAAGGCCCTTACCGGCACCCCGCCGATGTTGACCATGGCTTCCAAAACATCCCTGGTTGTTCCCGGTATCTCCGTAACAATAGCCCGCGCTTCCCGTAGAAGCCTGTTCAGCAAACTCGATTTCCCGACATTAGGCTTACCCACAATAGCCAGAGCAGCTCCATCCTGTAAAATACGCCCTCTATCAGCCGAAGCGATAAGATCATCCAATTTTCTGATAAGCCCTTGAACCTTATCCAAAGCCTTGTCATAGACCTCTGAAATTTCAACATCCTCAGGAAAATCTATCTCTGCTTCCATAAGCGCCAGCAGCCCGATAATCTCCCGGCGCAGCTCTTCAATATCGCGTGACAAAAACCCTCTGAGCTGGCTGACAGCACTCTTCAATCCAGCCTCTGTGCGGGATTTTATGACGCTCATGACCGCTTCGGCCTGCGCCAGATCCAGACGGCCATTAAGAAAGGCTCTTTTAGTAAATTCACCCGGCTCCGCCAGTCTGGCGCCGGCAGAAAGCGCTTGCTGCAAAATTTGTCTTACCGGCTGCATTCCACCATGGGCGCTTATTTCTATCATATCCTCACGCGTATATGACCGTGGCGCCAGCAAGGCCGTCAAAAACACCTCGTCTATCTTCTTGCCGTCTTTCAAATCGAGAATAAAGCCGTAATAAACTCTGTGGCTTTCAAACTTCTCGACGATACCGGCGCTGCCGGCTCTGAATAGGCTCCGGGCTATTTTAATCGCTCCCGGCCCGCTTATTCTGATAATGGCAAGAGCACCCTCCCCAGGAGGAGTAGAAACGGCTGCAATGGTATCTCTTTCCATATTCGTAACCTCTTTTCGGAGCACCGTATACGCGTGTGTCCTCTCAAAGCTTAGCCGGGGAAAACTTCCCCGGCTATTATATCATATACCCAAATGCAGACGTGATAGTTGTTATTTGTTTCCTTAGCAAAGTCCTCTGCCTGTAACCGCAGAGCAGTTATGTTTACAAGGCTGCAGAGTATTCTTCCACATAATATTCATTCGAGAATGCAGTGTCACGGGAGAGCATGGCTTACAAACGGGTTCCCCTAACCGGATCTGCTTTTGTTGTAGAAATTATCTTGGCTGTATAACCACTCGGCGATAGGGTTCTTCTCCTTCGCTGAAAGTTATGACATGCTCATTTCCCTGAAGGGTAGTATGTATCACTCGCCGTTCAAAAGGTGTCATTGCCGATAAGACTG
The DNA here is from genome assembly GCA_028685295.1 of bacterium. Classification (GTDB taxonomy): domain Bacteria; phylum UBP13; class UBA5359; order UBA5359; family UBA5359; genus UBA5359. Next base: position 18,747 of record JAQUEL010000005.1, on the reverse strand, counting down.
CTTCCTGTCCGGTTTCAATGGCTCTTGCGGCCATCTTTTCCGCCATATTTGCTAAAAGTTTCTTTCTTCTCTCACGATAAAATTCGGCATCCAAGATAACTCTTATCCGTTCTTCACGGTTCTTGTTCAGAATAAGATTGATGATAAATTGAAGGGCATCCAAAGTCTGTCCCTGTCGACCGATTAGTATACCCATATCCTGGCCTTCTGCGTTTAGATGTATATAGCCGTCTTCATCCCAGGATTCAACCTTGGCAGCCAATCCCATACGAGAAATGACTTGTTCAAAGCATTCTTTTGCTTTACGATGATCTTCAGCGCTGGCTCCACCAAAGGTTTCTTCTTCACCATCCTTAGTTGATACCTTTATCCGAGCCTCTTTGGTTCCGAGACCGAACATTCCTTTTACAGGTTCATCCAAGACCTCGACCGTAATCTCCTCCCGGCTTACACCCAGAGCTTCAAGTGCCGCTTGTATAGCTTCATCTACGGTCTTTCCTGTCTGTTCTATACTTCTCATTACGGTCTCCCTCCTTTTGGGGTTCATTTATCTAAGTTCTGTTGCTTCTCCTTGTCCGGCGCACGCATAATGAAATACTGTTGCGCTGTACTCAATATATTGAAGACGAGCCAATAAAGTATAAACGCCGCCGGCCACTTATATATCCAGGCCATAAAGGTAAAAACAAAGGGCATCATCACTGCCATTGTATTCTGTGTTTGTGCCTGCGACGGATCCGTAACCGTCATTTTTGACGATAGATAAAGGCTGACGGCATAAAGCAGAAGCAACGGAATATCAGGAAGAGCAAGGTTGCTTATCCAAAGAAAACCCTCCGTGGCAAACGCCGTTTTAAAAGATAGCACCGCAGAATAAAGCATGAAAAGAATAGGCATTTGGATTAGCAATGGTAAGCATCCGCCCAACGGATTTACTTTATGCTCCTTATAGAGATTCAGCATCCTTTTCTGAAGCTCCTCCGGCTTATCCTTGTATTTATCCTGCAATTCTTTCATCATCGGCTGAATCTTCTGCATATCCCTCATGGATTTGAATTGTTGATGCGTGAGGGGATACAATACGGCTTTAACTACTACCGTAAGTAGAATAACAGCTACACCATAGTTGCCCGTCCACTGGTAAAAGAAGGACAGAACGTCCTTCATAATATTAACTAAAAAACTCCACATTCTGTTATGCAATCCTCCATTTAACGGCGCAATTTAAGGAATGGGATCCTCTCCTCCGGGATTGAAGGGATGACATCTTAAAACACGCCTGACAGTTAAAAAAAGCCCCTTTACTATTCCATATTTATCTATTGCCTGATAAGCATAATTGGAGCAGCTAGGACTAAAACGACAGGCCGAAGAAAAAGCAGGAGATAAAAAACGCTGGTATAATCGTATCACCGTCAGAGCTATTTTAGCCAACATCAGCTTTATATAGGTGCGCACGTTTGAAAAGCTCCTTTACGGCTGCTTTAATGCTCTGAGCGGTTGCCGATTCAATACCCTTTCGAGCGATCAGAAGAAGGTTTACTCTCGAAACCACTTCTTCTATTTCCTGTCGAACCGCTTCTCTCAGCAATCTCTTAACCCTGTTTCTAAGAACCGCGCTTCCTATCTTTTTGCTGACAGCCAATCCTACCCCTTGCTTATCCTCTTCGGTATGAATGACTCTGAGAACCAGCAATGCATTGGAATACCTGTATCCACGCTGATAGAGATCGGTAAATTCACGCCTTCTTTTTAGACTCTCCCTGCGCACGAAAGACTGTCCTAAACGGACAGGACCTTTCTACCTTTATCTCTTCGGGCCTTGATAACTCTCCGTCCACCGGGAGTGCTCATCCTGGAAAGAAACCCGTGAACCCTTTTTCTTCTTCTTACCTTTGGCTGATAAGTTCTTTTCATCTCTTTTTCATCCTTACAAAATTATAGGGGGATTATAACACAGGCACTATGCCACAGCAAGCAGCTGTAGAAGTCCCCATACCATATTAGACTGTAGTGACGACAAACAGATCGTGTCGCTAAAGGGCTTGTAAAGGAGACGAGAATTAAGTGCTGCTATTGAAGCCAATTGAAAAAGGGCTTTTCGTCTGTTATCATTACTAAACAATCAAAGTTATCAACATCTGTGGATAGTTTTGTGGAAAAGATCCTATTGACATTGCCTTACCAGCAGAACAAGCGGCCTTTATGCTGCACAAGAAGGGACTTTGTCGGATGAAAAGATTTTAAGACAGCGCCTTTCCCCTCTATTCTCGGCGCTCTTTTTTTCCACAGCTTTCCGGCATATTCCGTTGACTGATATGCTTTCTGGAAAGCCCGGAAGAAAGTCGGAAAGGCAGGATTCCGCTTCTGTTCACAGAATATGTATTATTGTTGGTATAAAGGATTATACGGTGTTGAAAAATGCGGAAGTATCCTCGAAAAGTTACGGTAAAGGAGGGAAACCTTTCCCATCCCTTTGATAAAAGCGCACACCCTTTGCTGGGAAAGGAATCTCGCGTTCGCCTGGCGATATATGATTCTCCTTTGTCCTCGCCACGTGTAATAGAACTTAGTAGTAGCAACTACCTTGAATTTATACACCTTTTAGCGGCAAAGACGTATGAGGCATCCCAGAGCAAGGGAGGGAAACTTCCTTATATTATAATTAAAGAGTTAGTGGAAAACCTTATTCATGCTTATTTCCAGGATGCTATAATAACTGTCCTGGATGATGGTAATACGATCCGCATTTCCGATCGGGGACCGGGAATAAAAAACAAGGAAAAAGCCTTTCTACCAGGTTTTTCCACAGCAAATGCCCAGGTTAAGGAGTATATAAAAGGCGTTGGTTCAGGACTGCCTATTGTTAAAGAGACTCTGAGCTACATAGGTGGAATCATAACTATAGAGGATAATCTATCTCAAGGAACCGTTATAACTTTGTCCTTGGGACCTAATTCATCCGGGGACACGGGTACGGAACAAAAAGAAGAGAGTAGAAGAAAACGAAAACCGCTGCCGGCACTTACGGATCGCCAAAAAAGAGTGCTTCTGCTTATTACGGAATTGAGCATTGCAGGCCCGAGCATAGTAGCTAAGGAACTCAATATAAGCCTTAGCACAGCGCATAGAGATATGGCGTATCTGGAGAAGATAGATCTTTTACGTTGTGATGAGAACGGTAAGAGATCGCTTACCGAGGAAGGGTTGGTGCAAGTTGATCTTATTTTAAAATAAATAGTAACCGTTTACAGCTATTATTGGAGGTTTTATTAAACTATGCCTAAAAACGCCCCTCATATGGAGATTTGGAATAAAGCCCTTATTCTTCTTAAAACAAAAACCAACAAGCCGGGATTCGAAACCTGGCTTAAAACTATTTCGCCCATCTCCTTTAAGGATAATATTTTCACTGTGGGAGTATCCAGCGATTTCGCTAAAGATTGGATTGAGAAGAGATCTTCACGAGCAATCGAAGATACTCTCAAAGCCATTTGTAACAGCAATGTTAAATTAAAATTCGTCGTTATGGAAGAGGATGAGTTGCCGCCGATAATAGAAAGGTCGAGAAAAAAGGGATCACGAAGATCATCAGAAAGCTTGGAAAGAGATGCTTTTTCATTTATCCCCATTAATCCTAAATATAATTTCGATACTTTTGTTGTCGGTAATAGTAACCGGTTTGCCCAGGCGGCCTCGCTGGCCGTAGCTAAATCTCCGGCAATTATGTATAACCCTCTTTTTATTTATGGAGGAGTAGGTCTGGGAAAAACACATCTTATGCATGCCATAGGGAACTATATCAATAGTGACAAAAACAGCCCTCATGTAATATATGTTTCTGCAGAGAAGTTCACCAATGATGTCATCGCCTCTATACGCGAGGAACGAACAACAGAATTCAGAAATAGATATAGGAACGTGGATATTTGGTTGGTCGATGATATTCAATTCATTGCCGGCAAAGATAGAACACAGGAGGAATTCTTCCACACGTTTAATACCCTTCACGAAACAAACAAGCAAATTGTTATAACCAGCGATCGTCCCCCGAGCGAACTACATCTTACAGATGAAAGATTGCGTTCAAGGCTTAAATGGGGATTAACAATAGATATTCAGCCCCCTGATTTCGAAACGAGAATAGCTATTTTGCAAAGAAAAGCAAATAAGGATGAACTGGATATACCTGATGATGTTATTGAATTTATAGCTAACAACATCTCCAATAATATCCGGGAACTGGAAGGTGCGCTTATAAGAATAACCGCGTTCTCATCGTTAACCAATACCCCGATCACGATAGAACGAGCAACTGAAGTGCTTAAAGATATCCTGCCAAAAAACAGACCGAAGGAGATGACAATACAGAATATACAAAAGACTGTAGCTGAACATTTCAATATAAAGATAGCGGAGATGAAATCCTCAAAAAGAACCCGAAATATCGTTTTCCCAAGGCAGATCGCCATGTTCTTATGCCGAGAGATGACGGAAGCTTCTTTGCCGGATATAGGCAATCAATTTGGGGGGAAGGATCACTCTACCGTAATACATGCCTGTAATCAAATAAAGAAATTAAGCCTGGTCGATGAGAATTTAAATAAAGTGTTGAAATCCTTAACTGAAAGATTGAGGAATTAAAGGTGAGTATTCTCATATCCCAAACTGTGGATAAACATGTGACCAACGCAGGGATAATTGAAGATAAGAAAAAAACTGTTGATAAAGAAGCATAAAGGCATCGTACATCAACAATGTTTTCAACAGAGCGCTCACAGGCAAAGAGAGCATGATAAGCCTGAAAAGAAAGCAGATCAACATTATCAAGGTAACTACTACTATTACTACTAAAAAAGTACATTGTTAAACTAGTACTACGTAGGGGGAGGTAAAGTGTTGAAAGCCAAAATAGAAAAGAGCTGTTTAGCATCTACATTACAAGCCATAATGAGAGCCGTATCCAATAGAAGCACACAACCTATTCTTGGAAATACGCTGATAGAGTTCGAGGAAGGCCATCTTCTTTTCACCGGAACAGATTTGGAGATAGGGTTAAAAACAGCGGTAAAAGCACAAGTGGAATCTAACGGGAGTGTTACCGTGCCGGCTAAACTTCTTTATGAGATAATATCCAACCTTCCTGGCGAAGAGATAGAGCTTTGTCAGGAAAAAGAACATGAACTTCTGGTAAAGCAAGGAAAATCAAAATATAGTATACGGACACTTCCTGCTTCGGAATACCCTCTTTTCCCTGAGTTGGAAAAAGGAGATATATGCGAAATTCCCGCAGCTATATTGCAACAGGCCATCAGACAGGTAATATTTGCTTCCTCGCAGGATGAAACAAGACCCATTCTGACCGGCGTTTTGTTGGAAGTGGAAGGAAATAATATCAACCTTGCAGCTACCGACGGACATAGATTAGCATTACGCAGCATCTCTTTGCCTGAACTATCTCAAGAACAGATTGCTCTAATTATTCCGGAAAGAACGTTTAATGAGTTAAGCCGTCTTCTTTCTTCAGGGGAAGGAGAGGTTGTTATAAGAGTTCTCTCCAATCAAGTTGCCTTTATTTATAATAAAATAGTTCTGGTTTCCAGAATTATCGAGGGTAAATATCCTAATTATAGACAGGTCATACCCGGCAATCTTCCTTCTGGAACCGTTGCTTCCAGAGACGAAATAACCAAGGCTGTCAAGGGAGCGCATATTCTTGCTAAAGAAGGCTCTCATGTAGTAAAAATGAGCTTTTCAGCAGAAAGAATAGCCGTTACAGCGGTAACACAGGATGTTGGCGATGTTTATGAGGAAATAAATGCGCAGTATGACGGCGAAGATATGGATATAGCTTTTAATGCCAGATACCTTCTGGACATTCTCGGTAACCTCGACGAAGAGATAGTGGAGATAAAAACCGGCACTTCGTTAAGTCCGGCTATTATAAGACCTGTAGGAAAAGAAGGGTATACTTATGTAGTTATGCCGGTAAAGATGGGATGAGATATTGTATCTAAAGAGAATAAGACTGGTAAACTTCAGAAACTATCAGAGACTGGATTTTGCTCCATCCCATGGTCTTAATGTTCTTTTCGGTAAAAACGGCCAGGGAAAGAGCAACTTATTGGAAGCGGTATATGTAACGGCGGCTACAAAATCCCCCAGGACGGCCCGGGATCAGGAAATGATAAAAACAGGAGAGCCCTGTGCTTTTGTGGAAGCTGTGTTAGGTAGAGAAGAGCGTGGTGATATAGAGGTTTCTTTAGCCGTAGCCAGAGATAAGAGCAAGCATGTTAAAATCAATGCCAACATAGGAAGGTGTATTGATCTTATAGGCGAGGTAAATGCTGTCTGTTTCATCCCGGAGGACCTTAAGATGATAAAAGGGGGTCCGGGGGAGAGAAGAATTGTTTTAAATAGGGAGATATCCCAGATAAGCAGATTACACTGTCATCATCTGCAGCAATACAACAGGGTTCTCAGAAACAGAAATGTGTTGATTAAAAGAAAAGGGGCCTTCTCCGAAGAAACGGATGTCTGGAGTGAGCAATTGGTAACTTTGGGCAGCCGAATCATAAAAAGGCGCAAGCAATATCTTGAAGAGATATCCATTCTAGCGGCAGAAAGGCATCGTCTGTTGACGGAACGAGGTGATGGACTTAACATAATGTATGTTAACAGAGTGCTGGAAAGAATGGGTAAGTATGAAGAATTGGAAGAGGCGGATATATCTCTTGCATATAGTGATTTGATCAGGCAGGAGGCAAAGAGAGAGGATATTTATAAGACAACATTGGTAGGGCCGCATAGAGATGATGTAAGGATATTTTTGGGAGATAGAGATATCCACGTATATGGGTCTCAGGGAGAACAGCGTACAGCAGTGCTTGCATTCAAATTAGCAGCTATGGATATGGTGAAAAGGAAAGTGAGAGAGTGGCCGGTGCTCTTACTTGATGATGTTTTATCTGAATTGGATGATCAGAGAAAAGGATACCTTATAAGAGAGATATCCAAAGAGGGAATACAGGCATTTATAACTACGGCGGAAGAAAGATTTATTCCTTTTATATCGTCTGCAACAGCGACAATTTACAGGGTGAAAGAGGGAAATATCTCTAATGCTGTTTGAGGGAACAAATGAGTAGAAGCGGATTTATATCCGTTGAAAAAATCATCTCTCGTATTTTAAGAAATCTTAAGGATAGTAGAAGATTGCGAGAGGAATTGATTTTATTTGTTTGGGAGGAAGTTGTCGGCAAAGGAGTAAGCAGAAATACTTCGCCACAGAGGGTCTTTTCGGGTATAATGACAGTAAATACAAATGGATCTGCCTGGGCGCAGGAATTATCCCTGCAGAAAGAGGAAATAAGAAAACGGCTTAACGAGAGAATCGGATTTGATTTGATCACAGACATACGTTTTAGGGCGGGAGCCGTTTATAAGCATAGTGAGGGACCATCCCCAAAACGCTTGGGCCCGGATAAGGAAGATAGCAGAACGGCACAGGAAATAAGTGCCGTTATAAAAGATAGCTTGGTGGCGGAATCATTCGGCAGATTTTTGGAACATGAACTTTGTCGCCAAAGGATAAGACGAGAACACGGCTGGGTAAAATGTATCTGTTGCGGCGCGTTGCACGCCGGAGAAAAAGAGATGTGTATGATTTGTAGAAAAGCATCTCCGTCTTCTAGAAATATTGAAAGCATCTAAGGAGGTTATTACTTTGTCGGAATTGAGGTGGAACCCCATATTGAGGGAATGGGTTATTGTGGCTACGCATAGACAGGACAGGCCCCTGATGCCCACCAAGACATGTCCTTTTTGTGTAGGATCTGAAGAAGTTCCTAAAAATTATGATTTATTGGTTTTACCTAACAGGTTTCCGTCATTGCATGAATGTCCGCCGGCGCCGGACATAGAAGGTGATGATTTCTACCGTGTAGCCCCGGCAAAGGGATATTGTGAGGTAGTGCTTTATTCGTCAGAGCATAATACTACCCTAGCACAGCAAAGTAACAGACGTATTCTGAACCTGATTCTGCTTTGGCGTGAGCGCTTTGACTTTATAGGGAGTAAAGAAGAGATTAAATACGTTATGGTTTTTGAGAACAAGGGAGAGGAAATAGGAGTTACTTTACCACATCCCCATGGGCAGATATATGGTTATCCTTTTATCCCACCCAAAGCACAGCAGGAATTGGATAGTGCCCGTGAACACTATATAGATAAAGGCGGCTGTATTTTCTGTCAGGTCCAATCTGAAGAATTTAGAGATGGACGCAGGATAGTTGCGCAGAACGAGAGGTTTTTCGCCTTTATTCCCTTCTTTGCCCGTTGGCCTTACGAAGTCCATATTTACCCCAGAAGGCATATGGAATCCATTCTGGAATTAGACATGGATGATGCCTTATCATTGGCATCCATTCTCAAGGATGTGCTGGTGGGCTACGATCATCTCTTCGGATTCTCTATGCCTTATATAATGATACTGCATCAACGGCCGACCGATGGTAAAGAATATCCTTACTATCACTTCCATTTTGAGTTCTATCCTCCGCGGCGCAGCAAGGACAAGATAAAATATCTGGCGGGCTGCGAATCCGGTGCGGGAACGTATATCAACGATACCAAGCCGGAGGAGAAAGCCGCTGAATTGCGTAAGGCTATCGAGGAGGGTAGAAAGAGTGCCACAGAGGGATAAGAGACGCATTTTTAGGGCCCCCGGACGAGTAAATCTAATAGGAGAGCATACCGATTACAATCAGGGGCTGGTGCTGCCGATAGCGGTAGAGCAGGAAATAAGAGTCTCCGCTCTGCCCAGAACAGATCGAGTAGTGATAATGAGATCGAAGAATTTCCCGGGAGAGTGTTCCTTCAGCCTTGACAACATAGAGCCTTCAAAGAAGGAGCGCTGGGGAAATTATCCTAAAGGCGTCATGAAAGCTTTACAAGAAGCCGGGTACCGGCTCGGCGGGGCTGAATTGGAATTCGACGGTAATATACCGGCCGGTGGCGGAATGAGTTCTTCTGCAGCTATAGAGGTTGTTACGGCAGTGGCAATGCTAACCTTATCAGGCATTGTGGCGGACAGCGTGGAAATTTCTCTTCTCTGTCAGCGGGCGGAGAACGAATTTGTCGGTGTAAATTGCGGCATAATGGATCAATTCATCAGTGCTATGGGGAAAAAGGATCACGCGTTACTGATAGATTGCCGGGATTTATCGCATCGGCAGGTACCGTTGCCTTTTTCGGGATATAAAATAATTGCTTGTAACTCCCGGGTCAAACATAGTCTGATATCTTCAGAATATAACAAACGCCGGGAGGAATGCACAGCCGGAGTCAAGAAGATCGCAGAAAAAGTGCCGACTGTTTCCAGCCTGCGCGATGTTGATGAAAAGATACTGGAGCAGTATAAAGATATGCTTGAAAAGGTTATCTTTAAACGATGCCGGCACGTAATAACGGAGATCGACAGAGTTTGCCAGACGGTAATAGCTTTGGATGACGGCGATCTGATTCGATTTGGAAAGTTGATGAACGAATCTCATACCAGCCTTAAGAATGATTATGAAGTCAGTTGTCCGGAATTGGATATCCTTGTGGAAAGAGCATTGGAGATAGAGGGCGTATTAGGATCGAGAATGACGGGTGGCGGGTTTGGAGGCTGCACCATTTCGTTGGTTCAGGAAGACTGTGTCGATAATTTTTGCCGGATGATGGCGGAAAAATACATGACGGAAACCGGAATAACGCCGGAATTTTATCCCTGTCGCCCCATGGATGGAGCTGGGGAATTGATGGGAACGGACTAAATACTGCATTTAAATGGGGGAAGGACTATGAAGTGTTTAAGGGAAGGCTCTGCTGTAGTTGTTACCGGAGGTGGAGGGTTTATCGGGAGTCACATAGTTGATGAATTGATAAAAAGAGGCTGCCGGGTAACTGTAATAGATAATCTTTCCGCCGGAACAACGGAATATATGGAGGGTTATAGCGAAAACAACAGGTTCGCTTTTATAAAAGGGGATATAAGGGACCGTGCCCTGTTGCATGCCGCCATACCGGGAAAAGATGCTGTAATCCATCTGGCTGCACAGCCGGATGTCCGTCTCAGTGCTTCCCAGCCACTGCTTGATTTTGATATCAACGTTACGGCTACGTTGAATATTCTGGAAGAAATGCGCCAGGCGGAAGTACCTCTGCTGGTATTTGCTTCCAGTGCCGGTACCATTTACGGTGATACTGAAGTATTGCCGACTCCTGAAGGACATCCTCTACAACCGATAAGCCATTACGGGGCTTCCAAGGCTGCCTGTGAAATGTATCTCTCCAGCTATGCCGCTATGGCAGGAATGCGGTGTGTAGCGTTGCGCTATGGCAATATTTTTGGGGAACGATCCACTCATGGCGTCATGCACGATTTTTTCTTCAAATTACGTCGGGACCCATCTTGTCTGGAAATTCTTGGAGATGGTATGCAACAGAAATCTTATCTCTATATATCCGATTGCGTGCAAGCTTCGCTGCTGGCCGGCGATTCCGATGGCAAAGGAATGTCTGCTTTCAATGTCAGCACGGCGGAAAGTATTACGGTAAAGGAAATAGCCGCTACCATGATCGATGAATTAGGTCTTTCAGGAGTAAGTCTTGAATATACCGGCGGATCCAAAGGATGGGTGGGCGATGTTACCAGAACGCTGGCGGATACTTCCGATATCCGCTCTCTTGGCTGGAAACCGAAGTATACTACGCTGGAGGGCGTCAGGCTTTATACACGCTGGCTAATGGCGCGTTATGGTAGGTTAGGCTGATGTATACGGGTCTTAGCATGCTCTCGGTCGCGGCCGCGGCAGCAGAGCGTTTTTGATGACGAAAACAAATGTTTGTGGTATAATTTATATCGTTCCGGTTCTGTGCCGGGCTTCACAAGGCCGATAATATCGGCCTGGATATTTTAAGAGACAAAACCTTTAGGGGGTAGTAGTTTGACAGCGGTAGATACACAAAAAGCTCATTATGACGCTGAACAGATTCAAATATTAAAAGGGCTTGAAGCCGTTCGCAAACGCCCGAGCATGTATATTGGAAGCACGGGCGGCAGAGGCTTGCATCATCTTGTTTATGAAGTGGTGGATAACAGTATCGACGAAGCTCTGGCTGGGTTCTGTGATCAAATAGATGTAATCATACATGTAGATAACTCTATATCCGTTACTGATAATGGACGAGGCATACCGGTGGATATTCATCCGGAGATGGGCATACCCGGAGTAGAAGTAGCCATGACGGTATTGCATGCCGGCGGAAAATTCGGCAGCGGAGGGTATAAGGTTTCCGGCGGCTTGCACGGTGTCGGCGTTTCAGTAGTCAATGCTCTTTCCGAGTGGTTGCAGGTGGAAATCAGCCGTAATGGGAAGGTATACCGTCAGCGATATGAGAGAGGTGTAACCGTTTCCAAACTGGAAGTGGTTGGTAAAGCTACTAATTCAGGCACTAAAGTCACCTTTAAGCCGGATGCGGAAATCTTTGATAAAACGGAATACAACTTTGATACGCTCAGCCAGCGTTTAAGAGAACTGGCTTTTCTCAATAAGGGGGTCCGGATCGTTCTTAAAGATGAACGAGAAGGAGGCGAAGAGGCTGTCTTTGAGTATAAGGGAGGAATAGCTTCCTTTATCGAGTACCTTAATAAAACCAGGATCGCTTTGCATAGGGTTGTCCACTTTCAGGATAATCGTGACAGTACCGATGTGGAGGTCGGGCTGCAATACAACGATAGCTATATGGAGAATATTCTGACCTTTGCCAATAATATAAATACGGCGGAAGGCGGTACCCATCTTAGTGGATTCAAAACAGCTATGACCAGGGTCATAAACGATTATGCCAGAAAGAATAATATTCTCAAAGAGAAGGATTCGAATCTTTCCGGTGACGATATAAGAGAGGGTCTGACGGCCGTTATTTCCGTCAAGCTTCTCAATCCGCAGTTTGAAGGTCAGACTAAGACCAAGCTGGGAAACGGAGAACTCGCCGGACTGGTGAATACCATTGTCGGAGAGAAGCTGGCGGAGTTTCTGGAGCAGCAACCCGCCGTCGCCAAGAAAATTATAGAAAAAGCGTTGACGGCATCTCGAGCGCGTGAAGCTGCTCGTAAAGCAAGTGAGCTCATCAAGCGCAAAAGTGCATTGGAACATTCCACATTACCCGGCAAATTGGCTGATTGCTCGGAGAAAGACCCGACGCAGTGCGAACTCTATCTGGTGGAGGGAGACTCCGCCGGCGGATCAGCTAAGCAAGGCCGTGATAGAAGGTATCAGGCAATTCTGCCGCTTCGCGGTAAGATATTGAATGTTGAAAAAGCACGCCTGGACAAGATACTGGCGAATGAAGAGATTCGTGCCATGATAACGGCGCTGGGTACGGGCCTGGAGCTGGAAACATCTGAAGATGAAGAAAATGAAGGCTATGATCTGAGTAAATTGCGCTACCACCGGGTTATCATTATGACAGATGCTGACGTAGACGGGGCTCATATACGAACGCTGTTATTAACATTCTTTTACCGCTATATGCAGCCATTGGTGACCAATGGGCATGTCTATATAGCGCAGCCACCGCTTTATCAGGTGCGGGCCGGCAAGGAAAAGGTGTACGCCTACGACGACAAGGAACTGAAAGAGGTGCTGAAAACCTTTCCACGCAAGAGATATACGCTGCAACGATACAAAGGCCTTGGAGAGATGAATCCCGAGCAACTGTGGGAAACGACTATGGATGCCGAGAAACGGCTTATTCTGCAGGTAACTCTTGAGGATGCCTTTGAGGCAGACGAAGTGTTCAGCACGCTTATGGGAGACAAGGTTGAACCAAGACGGGAGTTTATAGCCCGAAACGCTAAATATGTACGGAATCTGGATATTTAAATATTCAGATTCCTGGGTCCGGGCGTCTGAACCCCTCTGTATATAAACAAAGGAGAACATAGTATGGCAATCGCCAAACAGATTATACCAATAAATATAGAAGAAGAGATGAAGGCTTCATACCTGGATTACGCCATGAGCGTTATCATCGGCCGGGCTCTTCCGGATGTCCGTGACGGCCTTAAGCCGGTGCATCGCCGAATTCTTTATTCCATGTATGAGGAAGGCATGACTAATGATAAGCCTACATCCAAATCGGCCGGTCCGGTGGGAGATGTGCTTAAAAAATACCATCCGCATGGTGATATGGCGGTTTACGATGCCATCGTCAGACTTGTTCAAGATTTCAACAGCCGCTACCCATTGCTGGAAGGACAGGGAAACTTCGGCTCGATAGACGGCGATTCTGCTGCCGCCTACCGTTACACAGAGGTGCGACTATCCAGGCTATCCATGGCATTGCTCAGCGATATGGACAAGGAGACGGTGGACTTTTCACCCAGTTACGATGAAAAGCGTAAAGAGCCGTCGGTGCTGCCGTCGGGCCTTCCCTGCCTGCTGATGAACGGTTCATCAGGAATAGCCGTGGGAATGGCCACCAATATACCGCCGCAGAACCTGGGAGAGTTAATCGATGGAATTACGGCCTTGATCGAAGAGCCCTCGATCACGGTTAAAGAGCTTATGCAGCATATCAAAGGGCCTGACTTTCCCACTGGCGGACTGATTCTCGGCGTCAAAGGGATAGAGAGTGCCTATGAGACGGGACGCGGGGTGATTACGCTTCAGGCTCGAGCAGTTATCGAAGAGATGGACAACGGCCGGGCAGCCATCATTGTTACCGAACTGCCCTATCAGGTCAACAAGGCCCGCCTAATAGAGAATATTGCCAATCTGACCCGGGACAAGAGGCTTGATGGAATCTCGGATCTACGAGATGAATCCGATAGAAATGGTATGCGTGTAGTCATAGAACTCAAGCGCGATGCCAATCCGCATGTGGTTCTCAATCAACTCTATAAGCGAACCAACTTGCGTACCTCTTTCGGCGTTATTATGTTGGCCCTGGTCAATGGACGGCCGCAGATATTGAGCCTGAAGCAGATGTTGGAGCATTATCTGGAGCATCGGAAACAGGTAGTAACCAGGCGGACGCAGTTCGATCTGGACAAGGCTCAGGCCCGGGCTCATATTCTGGAAGGATTACGTATAGCGGTGGCCAATCTGGATGAGGTCGTTCGGATAATTCGCGCCTCCAAAAACTCCGATGAAGCCAGAACCAAGTTGATGACCCGGTTCGAATTATCACAGCTCCAGGCCCAAGCCATTCTGGATATGCGGCTTCATCAACTTACCGCTCTCGAGCAGGACAAGATTGAAGCTGAATACAGAGAATTGCTGAAGCTGATCAGCTATCTGCAGGATCTTCTGGAGAGTCCGCGCAAGATCGCGTTCGTTATTCGCGATGAACTACTGGAAGCCAAGAAGACCTTTGCTGATGCAAGGCGTTCACAGATCAAGCCGACCGAGGCCAGTGAGCTTACTGCGGAGGATCTGATAGCAGAGGAAGAGATGATCATCACCATCACGCGTGACGGCTATATCAAGAGACTGCCTTCCGTGACATACCACAGCCAGGGACGCGGCGGCAAGGGTATTATTGCTTTGACTACCAGGGAAGAGGACTCCGTCGCCCATCTCTTTGTGGCTACGACGCATCATCATCTGCTTTTCTTCACCGACAAAGGCAAGGTATATCGGCTAAAAGCTTACGAAGTCCCGATGGCCAGCCGACAAGCGCGGGGAACAGCTATAATCAATCTTATTCAGATTGAACCGGGTGAAAAGGTTACGGCTACGGTGGCGGTCAAGGATTTACGAGAGGAGGGCTACCTCTTCATGGCTACCCGAAAAGGGGTGGTGAAGAAGACGCCGTTGGTAGCCTTCAATACACCTCGTAAAGGCGGGCTGATAGCTATTACGATCAAAGAGGGCGATGATCTTTGCTGGGTGGCTTCCACTAACGGCGAGCAGGATATTATCCTGGCCAGCAGCAAGGGCCTGTCCATTCGCTTTCATGAAGCGGATGTTCGCAGCATGGGCAGGACAGCTGCTGGAGTGCGCGGCATACGTCTGGGTAAGGGCGATAGAGTGATCGGCATGGACATAGTCGAACCGGATAAGGATCTGCTGGTAGTAACGGCTAATGGTTACGGCAAACGGACGCCGTTGTCCGAATACCGGGTCCAGGGACGCGGCGGCAGCGGTATCCAAACGATAAAGAGAGTGCCGCGCAATGGACCGGTAGAAGGCATTAAGGTGGTGGACAGCAGCGACAGGTTGATCATTATAACTGCCAAAGGCATTATTATTCGCTTGCGCATGCGTGATATAAATCAGTATAGACGCAGTACGCAGGGCGTGCGTCTGATCCGGCTGGACCAGGACGACAAAGTTGTCGCACTAGAGAGAATCGTGATCAAAGAAGAGGAATAAAAAGAGGGATACTGGAGTACACACGCATGGATAAGTTCATGGTGACGACACCGATCTATTATATCAACGATGTCCCGCATATAGGTCATACTTATGCGACGATGGCGGCAGATACCCTGGCCCGGTACCATAGGTTACTGGGCCGGGAGGTTTTATTCTCCACCGGGACCGATGAACACGGCCAGAAAGTGGAACTTGCCGCTCAAGAGCGTGGCGAGGACCCGCAAACCTATGTAGATGAGATGTCGGCGGCCTGGCAACGGCTGTGGGAAGACTTGGATATAAGCAACACCGATTTCATTCGCACTACCCAGCCCCGGCATATTCAGGTGGTCAGGCACTTCTTTGAGAAAATGATAGCCAGCGGCGATATCTATAAGGGAGAGTATTCAGGCTGGTATTGTACGCCGTGTGAAACCTTCTGGCTGGAATCCCAACTGGTGGATGGTTGTTGTCCCAATCCCGAATGTCGGCGCCCGGTTCATGTCTTAAAAGAAGAGAGCTATTTCTTCCGGCTCTCACGGTATCAGGAGACGCTGCTGGAGTATTATGAAACCCATCCTGATTTCATTCAGCCGGAGTGGCGGCGTAATGAGGTTATAAGCTTTGTCAAAAGCGGATTGCAGGATACCTGTGTTTCCCGCACATCGTTCTCCTGGGGTATTGAACTGCCTCGGGAGCCCGCTCATGTGGCATATGTTTGGTTTGATGCTCTGATAAACTACGTTACGGTAGCCGGATATCTTTCTGATGAAGCTAAGTTCAACCGCTTCTGGCCTGCTGATGTCCACCTTATCGGCAAGGATATTCTTCGTTTCCATGCCATACTCTGGCCGGCTATGCTCATGTCCGTAGGTCTGCCCTTGCCGGGTAAAATCTTTGCTCACGGTTTCTGGACTTCCGAGGGAGAGAAAATTTCCAAATCCAAAGGAAATAAAGTGGATCCGGTCGAGGTTATAACCGAGCTGAAGCAAGAGTTTGGCCTGTCACACAAATTGGCGTTAGAGGCGTTAAGATATTTCCTGCTGCGAGAGGTTCCCTTCGGAAATGATGGAGATTTCTCCAGGACGGCGCTCAAGGCCCGGATAAATGCCGACCTGGCTAACGATATCGGTAATTTACTTTATCGTACCCTTTCCATGTTGGAGAAATATTTTGACGGACGAGTGCCCGCTTCTCTGCCTGATGCCGAAGCGGATGCCGACATACAGGCGGTATGTCGCGAAGCACTGGCTGCCTTTGGTCGGTATACGGAAAAGCTGGCTTATAGCCTGGCTCTGGCCGAACTCTGGCGTTTTATCGGGCGTATGAATAAGTATATAGACGAACAGGCGCCCTGGGCGTTGAAACGGGAGGGCAAGGAGCAACGATTGGCTCGTGTCATGTATAACGTATTGGAAGCATTGCGCCAGATAGCGGTTGCCTTAGCCCCGTATATGCCGGCTACATCCGGGTGCATCCAGGAGCAGCTGGGGCTGGCTTCGGGAATTACCATCGAAGATTGGCAGAGCCTGGGCGGATGGGATATTCTGAAGCCGGGCCTGATCACGACCAAAGCGGCACCGCTCTTTCCTCGTTTGGAAGAGGTCGGGAGAAAGCGTAAATCCGGTAAGCAGAAGAAGGAAGAGAAGAAAACGGCCGCCGTGCCGGCTGGAAAGAAGGGAGCAGCTCCTGTGAAGGAAACTATAAGTTATGAAGATTTTGCCAAAGTAGATCTGCAAGTGGCTAGAGTGGTTGCCGCTGAGAAGGTAGTAGGAACGGATAAGCTCTTGAAACTGGAAATAGATCTTGGCGAAGAGAGCACCCGCACCATAGTAGCCGGTGTGGCAGAGCATTATACTCCCGAAGAGATAATCGGACGGCAGATCGTAGTGGTGGCTAATCTTGAGCCGGCTGTGATTCGCGGCGTGGCCTCAAACGGTATGTTGCTGGCAGCTTCCGATAAGGATAAGGTGGCTTTGCTGACACCCGACCTCCTGATGACGCCCGGCAGCAAGGTAAAATGATGCTGGTAGATACACACGTCCATCTGCAGCACCCTGAATACGGCGCTGATCTCCATGCTGTTCTGACACGCGCAGCTATAGCCGGTGTGGAGAAAATGGTGGTGGCCAGTTATGATCTTTCTTCCAGCCGGGAAGCCGTAAAGATAGCTGAAGAGGTTGAAGCGTGCTATGCTGCGGTAGGGGTCCATCCTCACGCAGCTAAAGACGTTTCCAGGGAAATTATGGAGGAATTGGAACGGCTGGCTTCTTCGTCTCGAGTGGTGGCGGTAGGTGAAACCGGTCTGGACTATCACTATATGCATTCTTCCAAAGAGACACAGCTTGCCTCTCTGGAAGCACACTTGGAGATGTGTGAACGACAGAGCAAGCCGATAATAATACATGATCGCGAAGCACATAACGACATGCTGGCAGCGCTGAAAGGTTTCTCCGTAAACCGTCTGGGCGGTGTCTGGCATTGCTTTTCCGGCGATCTGGCGCTGGCTGAAAAGATTATGGCCAGAGGCTGGTATCTGGGCATAGGCGGCATCGTCACCTTTTCCAAAGAGTTGGCAGAGATCGTGCGGCAACTTCCGCTGGAGAGGATCATCCTGGAGACGGATGCCCCCTATCTGGCTCCGGTGCCCCATAGGGGACGGCGCAACGAACCGGCCTGGACGGCGACCATCGCCGACATGGTGGCGGCGATAAAAGGAACGGATACTGAAACGGTAGCCGAAGTTACATCGGCCAATGCCGCGGCGCTTTTCAGGATTTAAAGCTTAGGAGTGGTCCTATGGTGAATCAGGCTGAAGAGCTTCTCAAGCAGGCGAACCTTCTTTTTTTGAAAGGCGATTATGCCAATGCCGTCAAGATTTGCCGGCAGGCCCTGTCCCTGGAGGAGACCTCGAAGGGGATGGTTCTGCTGGGTGAGGTAACGGAAGCCTGTGGGAACCCGGCCCAGGCCTTGCAAGAGTACCGCAGAGCGCTGGAATTGGATCCTGCCAATATCAAAGCCGAAGATCATATCGGAAGATTGGCGTTACGACAGGCATCCATGCACTCCAGCGATGCTTCTTCCAGGCGGCATCCTCTTACCGCTATTCTTTTATCAACGCTTCTGCCCGGCATGGGAGAGCTTTACAATCAGCAATTTATCAAGGGTTCCGTCATTCTGCTCGTTTACCTTTTGGTGTTTTTCAAATTGCTGCTACTGACGGCTTATATGTTCACCGATTACACCCGTACCGGTGCTTTCAACCTCTCTCCCGCCTGGCTGCCGCTGTTGCTGGTGGCTATGGCCCTTTGGGGCTTCAGCATTTACGATTCCTTTG
>JAQUEL010000119.1 GCA_028685295.1 bacterium | reverse complement strand
CTTTTAGTTGTTTTAATTGGGTTCGAGTCAATGTAATTCTTCCTTCTTTCATGCTTTGCATTTTATTTCAAAAAGGGACATTATCTCAAGTGAATTACATAGTGACATTATCACAAGTTAACCACATATCCGCGGACTGGAGGTTGACGTATGCCGTTCTTTTTGATATAAGTAATAAGATGAATAAACGGTATATGCGGAAGGGGTAGAGATGATCGGCGAGTTCAGTGTAATGAATTATAGAGATGAAAGAGTTACCAAACAGCTTGACACTGAAAAACGGCTGATGGTTAAACATGCCTCAAAACATGTTTTGAACAACGAAGAAATGCCCTGAAGCATACAGGAACAGCGGGTACGAGCGGCTCGTCAGGATCAATGATAAGAATATAAAGGTCCCCTGTAACTACGGCAGGGGGCCTTTTTACTCTTGACCATTATAATTGAAGGAGGATACTATGAGTAATGAAAGCAGCGACCTATCCTATTTAGGATTGGTCAATCCGGGCAGTATCTATCGCAATCTATCGGTTTCGGCCTTAATCGAACAGGCGCTGGCCAGGGAAGAGGGAGAGCTTACCTCTACGGGAGCCCTTAGCGTCAGAACCGGTAAGTATACCGGACGTTCACCTAACGACAAGTTTACCGTGGATGAGCCTACTGTTCACGATGAGATCGCCTGGGGTAAAGTCAATGTCCCTATAGAAGAAGAGAAGTTCGACCGCATATACAATCGTATGATGACCTATTTGCAGGGAAAAGATCTCTTTGTCTTTGACGGCTTTGTAGGCGCTGATCCTCAGTATCGTCTGCCGCTTAGAGCTGTTACCGAGCTGGCCTGGCATAATCTCTTTGCTCATCAGCTCTTTTTGCGTCCCACAGCCGATGAGTTATCTGCTCATGTTCCGGAATTTACAGTCATATATGTTCCCGGCTTCAAGGCGGATCCCCAGCATGACGGTACCAATTCAGAGGCCTTTATCATTCCCAACTTCAAGCGGCGGATAGTAATCATAGGCGGCACTCAGTATGCCGGAGAGATGAAGAAATCCATCTTTACTGTTATGAACTATCTATTGCCTAAGCAGGATGTATGTCCTATGCATTGTTCAGCCAACATCGGGGAGAAGGGAGATGTAGCTCTTTTCTTTGGTCTTTCAGGCACCGGCAAGACCACATTATCGGCGGATCCTGAGCGCAAGCTGATTGGCGACGATGAGCATGGCTGGTCAGATAATGGAATCTTTAATTTTGAAGGCGGATGTTACGCCAAGTGCATCAACCTTTCTCGTGAAAATGAGCCGCAGATCTGGGATGCCATACGCTATGGGTCTGTGCTGGAAAACGTAGTTGTGGAGCCGAAGAGCAGGGTTCCTGATTATGATTGTGCCATTCTTACCGAGAATACCCGAGCGGGATACCCTGTGGATTTCATTCCCAATGCGGTTATTCCCGGTGTCGGCGGGCAGCCTAGTGTTGTTGTCTTCTTGACGGCTGATGCCTTTGGCATTCTGCCCCCGGTATCTGAATTGACCAGGGAGCAGGCCATGTACCATTTTCTCTCCGGTTATACCAGCAAGCTGGCTGGAACGGAGCGCGGCATAACAGAGCCGGAAGCCACCTTCTCTACTTGCTTTGGCTCGCCCTTTTTGCCTCTCTCTCCTATGATCTATGCCCGGCTTTTGGGAGAGAAGATCGAGAAATATAATACCAGAGTTTATCTTATCAACACCGGCTGGTCAGGCGGACCTTATGGAGTTGGTCGACGTATAAGCATCAAGCATACCAGGGCTATTGTGACCGCTGCTCTTAATGGCAGCTTGGCCGGGGTAAGCTATAGGCAAGATCCTGTTTTCAATCTCAGGGTGCCCGAGACCTGTCCTGGAGTGCCCGCCGAGGTACTCAATCCCAGGAATACCTGGGAAGATAAGGATGCTTACGATAAGCAAGCTATCAAGCTGGCCAGGCTCTTCATAGAGAACTTCAAGAAGTTCTCCGATGTGACCAGTGAGGTGGTAAATGCCGGACCCAGGGCAGGGGATATGGCTAACGCGTGTTGACACAGCCGACAGAGCTTTGGGCGTAAATGAAGAGGGCGGGGAGATATTCCCCGCCCTCGTTGCATCTCGTTTCGCATATCATCCTTCTGGATGAATTTTCAGCATAAAGCGAGCGATGAGTGCCTGTGAAGATTACAGCTTGCACATAAATTTGAACACCTTGTCTGCAGACCACGGTAACCCCTCATGTCCGAAATCCGGATAGATTACCAGATCCTTTTTAGATGTTATCTTATTGTAAGCGGCAAACTGTGAAGAGGGCGGACAGATAGTATCCATCAGGCCCGTTGTCATCATTACCTCAGCCCTGATACGCTTGGCCAGATGCTGATTGTCTATATAGCCTAAACGAGTAAAAATTTCGTCCTCTTTCTCGTGTAGAGGATCGAAATGCCGGAAATATGTTCGTAGCTCTTCATAAGCGCCTATATCCAGATCCATTTCCCAAATGCGCAGATAATCGCAGAGGAAGGGGAATATCGGGGCTGACAGCTTGATGCGCGGCTCCAGAGCAGTACAGGCCAGCGTCAATCCGCCCCCTTGAGACCCTCCCGTGGCCCCTATTCTGTCGGGATCGACTTCCGGCATGTTCATAACTATACCGGCCAATTGAGCACAATCCAGATAGATATTTCTAAAGAGCAGCTTTTCAGGACTTTCATCCAATCCGCGAATTATATGGCCTCTGAGCGTATTTCCCTTTATACCCCCAACATCCTCGGATTTGCCGCCCTGGCCGCGGCAATCCATAGAGGCTACGGAGAAACCCTGGGCTACATAGTGCATCTTGGTTGTCCAATCACCGCTATTGCCTGAATATCCATGAAAAAGGAGGACAGCCGGATGAGGCTCTCTGGCTCCTTTGGGCCTCAGGTATTGAGCATATATTCGAGCTCCGCCAACTCCGGTAAAGTAAAGATCGAAGCACTCGGCAAAGGAAGCACCGGTGTCGTGCGGGTGCATTTTCACCTGTGGGTCTATGGCTCTCATCTCAGCCAGAGAAGCATCCCAGAAGCGGTCCATATCGGCCGGGCAGGGGTTTTGTCCCTCATATTTCATAAGCTGCTCAAGGGGCATATCTATTATGGGCATGATCAACCTCCGTTAGTCGCCGTCATTGCGGCTTTATTA
>JAQUEL010000054.1 GCA_028685295.1 bacterium | reverse complement strand
GTATAACGCTGCTTTACCTGCCGTATACTCTTCTGGTTCAGGAAACACTTAGCCTTCGGGTGGAGCAATACGTAGGAGTTCTGGAGCTCAATCTTCTAGGTTTGATCGTTGGCAGAGTTATCGATCAGCGTAATCGGGCTGAGGTGAGAATGCTGGAAGCTTCAGCTCTGGAACGTGAGCTACAAGTAGCTCGCAAGGTACAACAAAGTTTGCTGCCAAAACGTATAGAGATCGCTCCAGGTTATGATATAGGCGCCTTCATTGCTTATGCGCGAACAGTTGGAGGAGATTATTATGATGTCTTTCCGCTTGAAGAGGATGTCATGGCTCTCAGCATCGCCGATGTTTCCGGTAAAGGCATGCCGGCAGCACTATTGGTAGCTCTTACCAAATATACCATACGGGGCAGTGCCGTTGCCAGAATAACGCCTGAGGAAGTCTTTCGTGCTGTCAATGATGTCATCCTATCGGCAACTACACCATCGATGTTTGTCTCAGCCATTTATGGCATACTTTTTCCTCTTGAGGGCAGATTGGTCTATGCCAACAGCGGACACGAACTGCCGCTGCTCTGGAAAGCGATTTCAGGTAACGTTCATCGCACCCCTGCAGCAGGCGGTATAGTGCTGGGGGTCACACGAAATGTAAGCCCGATAAAGCAGGAGCTTTACCTCGCACCGGGAGATGTCCTGCTTATGTTTACAGACGGAGCCATTGAAGCTCGCGACCACGCCGGAGAGATATACGGCAACAAACGCCTTTACGCTTCTTTGGCGGCCAATGCTCATCTCCCGGCACAGATGATAGTGGAAGCTATTAAAGATGAGTTGTTCAGCTTTTCCGGGGGTAAGCTTTATGACGATATAACATTGCTGGCATTAAAAAGGAGTGGTGAGGAAAGCATCACCAGCGGTCCAGAATCATCCGCCAGATAATATCCTTCAGTGATGTGGTTACGGTATCAACTATAGTTTTCAGATCCTTGCCTGCCAGGATGGCATCATGTTGATTGAGTATGGCCAACTCCCGCCCCCCGAGAGAGATGATTGCTTTCGGGCCTTGTATATCTACTGTCACATCACGTATCTGAGGTGATCTATCCAGCTCCTCATTAAGACGAGCAGCGATCTTGCCGGCCCGTTGCATAGCGGATTGATCATCGATATCGGCCAGATAAAAGACCGCTTTATCGTCTACCAGCACCCCAGCCCCGCCATCTGCAAAGCCTTTATAGCTAACAATGAATCTACCGCTGGCCCGCCGCCAAGTAAGAGGAATTGAACGCACCTTCAATTCCTGCTTGACAAGAGCTATACGCTCATCAGAATAGGGATGGGTCTGGTAAACACCCATATTATCCACCAAACCTGTAGCGCTTTTGGAGAGATGTTCAAGAAAGGTCAGCAACCCAACGGGATCATAACCGGCGGATATTACATATCCTATTGCTGTTCGATCAGCTTCCTTTTCCATTTCAACGCTGTAGGTGCTTAATTTATCCATCAGCAGGAGAGTGCTTATAGCAGCCACCCGTGTATCCTGAGTCAGGATAAGTGCCGCCAGAGCATACCAACTATATTTGGCCCCCTGCTCCTGTTGCTTCTTCCCATGCCTTAGAACTACGTGAGCAATCTCATGCCCTAATACTCCGGCTAACTCATGTTCTGTACGCAGCCGGTGCATAAGAGAAACGCCGACATAGATAAAGCCTCCGGGAAGAGCAAAGGCATTGGCTCCAGCCTTCTCTTCAAGGATTTTAAAATGAAATTCAAAGCGCCTATCTCCTGTAGCCCTTACCAGGCGGTTACCTATCTCTTCAAGACGTGATTGCATCTCAGGGTCTTTCACTATCTTGAAAGCCTTTTCCACCTCTTCGGCAGCACTTTTTCCTACCTTGGTATCTTCGGCAGCCCCTCTATCGGCAGCTTTTGGCTGCTGCGTTCCAGCCGTTGCGGAAGCGGCAGCATTCTGAACATACGAAAACGAAAGAAGAGACGCCGGACAGGGAAAGATAAGTAAAACAAAGAGATATAAAGAAATGGAGATAGAGAGAAGCCGGGTCCATTTTTTGAGTATGAACAACGATGGTATATGCCTTAAAATAGTCTTCACATATTTAGGCTATCACGGAAAAAGAATCCGGTCAATCAGGAAGAGCCTCCGGGCCGAACTCCTGGCTTATCACTTTTCAAATAAGGGATAAGCCTTGGAGCGCCATCCGGCTACGCCGCCAAGGACTTCAACTAAATTATTCCACCCTTTGGCCCGCAATAAACTGATGATAATCATTGAACACAACCCGCTGCTGCAAATAACATAGACGCTTTTATCCTTCGGTATTTCATCTATCCGATCGAGGATATCTGTGATGGGGATATGATATGCACCGGGAATACGGCCACCCTCATCCAGTTCCTCCTGACTGCGTACATCCAGTATCCGGATATGCTCCTCGGCGTCAAGACGCCGGCAAAGGTCCTGAACTTTTACCATCGCCACGGTCTGACTTTCACGACCGGATTTATGCCAGGCAAGCATATCACCTGCAAGCCGAGCCTCTATATTATCGTAACCGAGCCGGATAAGATACCGTACTGCTCTCTCAGCATCATCATCTGTTTCATTAACCATCAGAATAGGTCTGTCATATGAAACGAACCATCCGGCAAAACCCGGCAAACCCTTAAGCCATATTGACAGCGCTCCGGGAATGTGAGCTGCACCAAACCCTAATTCCATTCTGGTATCCAGTAGAAAACCGTGATCTCTTCTGACAGCAAAATCATCAGGCGTAAGCGGCACAGGCACAGGCAGTGTTCCCAGCAGCGGAGGCCCCTCAATATTGAGGCTCTCCATCCGATTAAAATAGGGCGGCCGTTCCAGCAATTGAGCGGCAGCAATAAAGGCAGACCTATCGGTATAACGCAAGCGGGAGTTATATTTACGTTCCAGACCTATAGTAGTCCATGACCGATCAGCAATGGATGCTCCGCAGATAGAACCGAATCCGTGAGCAGGGCAGACGATAGTACCATCATCCAATTGCAGAATACGGTTAAAGAGCGTATCATACATCAGCCCCGCCATTTCCGGTAATCTTTCACGCCCCATCAGATCCATACGCCCGACATCACCGGCAAAGAGCGCATCACCGCTAAATAGAATCCATGGAACCCCCTCTGGATCATAAAGCAGGTAACACATCAATCCCGGAGTATGTCCCGGAGCATGTATAGCTTGCAGCCTAAGCCCGCCCACTTCCCAGGTTTGCCCATCACGAACACCCTGACCGAAACGATAATCCCATTGAGTGTCCGCATGCCATAATTCGGCTTCTGCCTGTACCGCCAATTCAAGTGATCCGGTTACGAAATCTTCATGCCTGTGAGTTTCAAGCACATATCTTATTCTGTATCCGCTACGAGACGCCGTTTCTAAATAAGCATCGACGTCACGTCGTGGATCAATAACGAATGCTTCATTATGATTGCCCACAATATATGAATAATGTGCCAGTCCCTCAGATTCGACGCGTTGGAAAAGCATTGGCAGCCACCTCTATTTGCCGTTGCAGGCAATATCCTAACAGCTTTTTACGGCTACGGCTGCACAAAACATTCCTGATATGAAAACGGTGTCAAACCTGCCGGCGGCCATCCAGAACATTTCTCACTTTGCAGTATAATTCATCCGGCATGAAAGGCTTTCGGATATAATTATCCCCTATTCCGCTAGGAATTGTCGCCACATAACCGGACATAAAGAGTGCTTTAAGGCTAGCCATTTTCTCTAACAATCTATTATACAGAGTACGGCCGTCACATTCCGGCATGATCATATCGGTAAGTAAAAGATCTATCCTACCCGCGTACTTCACAAACAAAGACTCCGCCTCGGATGGACAGATTGCAACATATACATTATATCCCATCTCTTTCAGTATACGCTCTATCAGAACACGCAATTGCTCCTCATCCTCTACCAGAAGTATAGTCTCGTTACCGGTAAGTGATTCTACTTTAACGATACTCGTTTCAATAACCTCGGCATCTTGATCAGCTTGTGGGAGATATATCCGAAAAAGAGTGCCCTCTCCCGGAACGCTATCAGCGTAAATGCAACCATTATGCTGCTTAACGATGCCGTAAACCATAGCCAAGCCCAGGCCGGTTCCATGTCCCACTTCTTTGGTGGTGAAAAACGGATCAAAGATATGCTCCATCGTTTCTCGGTTCATACCGCTACCATTATCAGTCACTGCCAACATAACATATTCGCCCTCCCGGCTGCCGGCATGCCTGGCTACAAACTCCTGATCCAGAATTACATTCATTGTTTCCATAGACAAAATACCGCCTTCAGGCATAGCATCACGCGAGTTAAGAGCCAGATTCATCAGCACCTGCTCTATCTGCCCGGGATCAATCTTAACGCTACGAAGATCAGGATCCGGTTTAAATTTCAGCGTAATATCCTCACCGATAAGATGTTTTATCATCTTTAATGTTTTGTCCACTACATCATTGATATCGATTATCCTCGGCAATACCGCCTGTCCCCGGCCAAAAGCCAAAAGTTGTCCGGTCAACTCCGTAGCACGGTTGCTCAATTGCAGAACCTGATTGAGATCTGCCAGCACCGGATCATCCGCCGTCCGGCTTTGCATTATCAACTGAGTATAACCGATTATTCCAGTAAGCAGATTGTTGAATTCATGAGCAACGCCGCCGGCCAGCTTACCCAAGGATTCCAGCTTCGAAGTCTGAAGCATCTGCTCTTCCAACTGCCTTTTTTCCGTCACATCCCTAATATATCCGCCGACGCCTGTATATCCGTTATCAAGTATTACCGGGTATTTTCTCGCTTCGAAAAATCTGTTGCCTATAGTCCCTTCTTCAACAACTACACAACCTGCCCGGATAGCCCTCAAATCGGATTTACGGTAGGTCTCGGCAACATCTGCCGGCATAAAATCGTGATCTTTGCTACCGAGTATCTCCTCCTCACTTCTGCCGAAAAAATCCGCCAGGCTCTTGTTAACCATTGTATATCTGAAGTTTTCATCCTTGAGAAAGACCATATCTACGGTAGACTCCACGAAAGCACGATACCTCTCCCGGCTCTTCTGCAGAGCTTTTTCAGTTACAATAGCCTCTTCAGCAACCTTGAGGTTTCTCAGGCGCTCAAGCCCCATATGAACCAGAATACTGGATAATCCGGTGATAAAGCGAAGAACGGTTGTTATACTATCTTCAGATAGAACCGGTACTTTATGCAATGCCCTTATATATTCCTGCTCATTAAAACCAAAATCCCTGGCTTGCTGTCTAAAAAAGCCTTCATCCGGAGGTTCTAAAAAAAACTGGCCGATAAAAAGAGTAGCTAAATGAGCTCCCTCAATAATAATAGGACAGGCATAGTCAAAGAGACCGTTTGGACATCGGTAGCCCGTGCCGATATCGGTATGCGATTTTTTCTTGATCCGGGCATCGCTTTCCTGGCAACGAACAGCAGTTAGCGGAGAGGCCCTATGGAACCGGGTACATATCTCCTGCCAACCTGCTGCAATCAGTGTCTTGTCATCGGGATCAAAGATTGCCACCGCCACGCCGGCAATGACGCTGAAACTCTCCAGTAACTCCTTCAGACGCTCTGAATCCACCAGGTCTGAAAAACAGTAAGGAAACACTATCCGCTTTCTCCCACCCCGAATGCGGAATCCTCCAGCCAGATTCCTACATTTAAATTCAGCCGCTATTAATACCTATATCGGATAATAGCTATTATGTTAAGGTATCAGGCCTATAATATAATATTCGCCATGGCATCGCTATATCCTACTCCAAGCGCTTGAGCATCCATATATAGAACCGCCGGCTTCATCTGAGGCTGCCTACGCATCGCATCATAAGCATCTCCCAATCGGTATCCACTTCGGCCTGAAGTTCCTCCAACAGCGCCCTGTTCTCATCCTTGAGCAAATGCTTGAACCTCTTTTGGAGAGAGAGAAATTCCGTCAACGGCAGCTTCTGTTTGGGATGATAATTAATAGTGCACTCCCGCCCGTCGATTATTTCGTATAAAGGCCAGTAGCAAGTATCTACAGCCAGCTTGGCCAGCCTCATGGAATCACGGGGAAGAATACCCCACCCCGGGATACAAGGCTGGATGACATTTATGAACGACGGCCCGTCTATCTGCAATGCCCGCTCTACTTTAAGCATAAGATCGTTCCAGAATCCAGGCGATGCCTGAGCGACATACGGTATTTTGTGAGCGGCCGTAATAGCGGTCAGGTCCTTGCTGCGCCCCGGTTTGCCCTTCTGTTTTGTACCTACGGGAGTAGTGCTGCTCCAACTGGATGCCGGAGTAGCACCGGAGCGCTGATAGCCGGTGTTCATATATGCCTGGTTGTTATAGCATACGTATAAAAACCTGTGGCCACGCTCTATCGCCCCGGATAGGGCCTGTAGCCCAATATCGTAAGTACCCCCGTCGCCGGCAAAAGCAATAAAACGATAATTATCTTTCATTTCTCCAAAATCACGAAGTGCCCTCCAGGCAGATTCCACTCCGGCTATGGTAGAGGCAGTATTGGGAAAGGCGCTATGTATCCAAGAAACATTCCAACTGCTGAAAGGATAGATAGATGTAGTAACCTCCAGGCATCCGGTGCCGTTACCTATGACCACCGGCTCATCCACCATATTCATGACCTGGCGTGCAATAACGGCTGCCCCACAGCCCGCACAGAGCCGGTGACCACCGGTAAAGAGCGGCTTCTTCTTGGATATCTCTCTCAATTTGATTACCATAGGTCAATCCTCCCTTACACCAAGATAACCAAAATGAGCCGGCATTTCCTTCCCTTGTCCGGCACGCTCCAGGGACAGAAAAAAACTCTTGAGATCGCTCAAGGTCAAATCTCTGCCGCCCAGTCCGTAGACACGGTTATAGAGCCTGATATTGCTCCCGGCCGATTGAAGGGCCGCCCCTATATCAGCCGCCAGCGGCGCCATGCCGGCTCCGATGGAATCAGCCCGGTCAAGTACTCCAAGCACCTTTATGCCACCCAATGCCTGAAGCAAGGCCTTAGCCGGAAACGGCCGGAAGAGCCGAGGACTGATCACTCCGGCACGGATACCCTGATCACGAAGCTCATCGGCTATAACCTCGGCCGTACGGGCTGTGGAGGAGAGAGCCGCCAAAGCTATATCAGCATCCTCCATGCGATAACTGCTTACCAGACCATAGCTTCTGCCGCTGATCTTACCAAAGCGTTTTCCTATCTCAAATACTACCTCCAAAGCCCGGTTCATAGCCTCCGCCTGCTGCCGTTTGAACTCCATATAATAATCGTACAGCACCAACGGACCATAGATGACAGGATGATCCCGATCAAGCAACGGATATACAGCTTTGTAAGAGCCGATAAAATCCCTGACCCTTTCATCCGTCATCATCTCTATCCTGGCCAGAGAGTGACTGACAATAAAGCCGTCGTAACAGACCATAACCGGCAAGCGGACATCTTCATGCTCGGCAATTGGTAAAGCTTGTATGAAAGTATCGTAGACCTCCTGAGCATCACGGCAATAAATCTGTATCCAGCCGGAGTCTCTGGCACCCATACTATCGCTATGGTCACAATGAATATTTATAGGAGCGCTCAGAGCTCTATTCACCAGGGCCATAACGATGGGCAGGCGATTGCCGGAAGCAATATAGAGCATCTCCCACATATAGGCCAGTCCCTGAGAGGAAGTAGCGGTAATCACCCTGGCACCGGCAGCTGAAGCCCCGACACAGATGCTCATGGCGGAGTGTTCGCTCTCTACCGGAACAAACCTAGTACGGACCCGGCCGTCACTGACATACCCGGCAAATTCCTCCACCACCTCCGTTTGCGGTGTTATGGGGTAAGCCGCCACTACATGCGGCTCTATCTGGCGCATGGCCTCAGCTACAGCTCCATTAGCGGTTTCGGCAACAACCCTCATTGGCCGCCCTCCTTTCTAGCGGCATCCACACCGTCAGGTTCCAGGCTCCTGATACTATCGCCGGGAGCCACCTCCGTCCGCTCTGTAGCCTCAATATCGCTTTCAGGTATCATATATATGGCATCTACCGGGCACACCTGGTCGCAGATACCACAGCCCTTGCAGAAAAAATAATCTATGCCTCTCACCTGCCCGTCTACGGCTATAATGGCATTATCAGGGCAATGTACCCAGCAAAAGAAGCATTGGATGCATTTATCCTCCAGCCATACGGCTCTCTCTGCCCGCCAATTGCCGGTGGTATAACGTTGAGCGCTACCAGGTTCGGTGATGACGGCGCCCATAGGTAATTTCCTCCAACCAACCTTTTCACCACCATATTCCTGACGACAATCAGCCTCGTAGATATGGCACATATCGTCTTGCTCTTTCATTCTCCCTTCACCTCCCGGAAGGCCTCCTTGAAAGAAAGGATATTGGCCTCCAGCAATTCAGGCTTTATTTTGCCGGCCAGCGTATAGCATATCTCCTCTTCCACCGCCCGGCAGGAAACAGCCGGACATACACTGAGCAAAGCACCGAGCATGGCGGTATTGGTAACTGGGCGCCCGATATTGGCCAGGCTGATCTCTGTAGCCCTAACAGTAAAAAGACGTCCCGTCTGCATTTTCAACCTGCTTCTCAATTCGCCGGGAGAGCGATTATAATTAACTATCAGCAGGCTCTCTTCCGATAGCCCCTCCGTCAATGGAGTATGGCCGATCAGTGTATCATCTACTACCACTACAGCATCAGGCATGGTTACATGTGAATATATTCTTATAGGGATCGTATCAATCCGAGTAAAGGCCTGTAACGGCGCTCCCCGGCGCTCAGGGCCAAACTCGGGGAAAGCCTGGAAATACTTCTTTTCACGAAGAGAAGCAGCAGCCAGTATTTTAGCTGCCGTCACCACCCCCTGCCCGCCGCGGCCGTGCCACCTTATTTCCAGCATATCAGATGCCCTTCTCTTCCATAATCAGAGCCATATCCACTACACGGCAGGAGTACCCCCATTCGTTATCATACCAGGCCATTACCTTGACCATATCTCCCAGGACCATAGTAGATGGAGCATCAATGATACTGCTGTAATACGAGCCTACAATATCACTGGATACCAGTTCCTGGTTAGCAACAAAAAGCACATCCTCCATACCTTCCTGCAAGGAGGCATCCATAAGCATATTGTTGATCTCATCGACGCTGCTTTCCCGGCCGACCTGACAGGTGATATCGATAATCGAGCCGGCCGGCGTGGGAGTCCTGACAGCCAAGCCATCCATCTTACCCTCCAGCTCCGGAATAACCAGGCCGATAGTGCGGGCTGCTCCCGTACTGGTAGGAACCAGGTTAACGGCCGCCGCCCGGCTGCGGCGCAGCTTGCCCTTGGGCGAATCCAGCAGAGCCTGGCTGTTAGTATAAGAATGGGCCGTATTAATAAAGCCCTTCATTACACCTAATCGATCATTGATGACCTTCAGCGGCACAGCTAGAGCATTGGTAGTACAAGAAGCAGTGGAGACGACCATATGCTTTTGTGGATCATAGAGATTCTCATTAACCCCTATGACACAGGTCAAGTCAGCACCCTTGGCCGGGGAGGTAATGATAACCTTTTTAGCACCTCCGCCCTCGATATGCGGCAGACTCTTTTCCCGTGATTCAAAAAAACCAGTGGCTTCTATTACCAGATCTACCCCCATCTCACTCCATGGCAGTTTGCCCGGATCTCTTTCCCTCAGCACCTCTATTTCCTTGCCGTCTACCATGATGGAACCGTCTTTTGCTTCAATTTCTCCCATGAATCCGCCATGAACGGAATCGAATTGCAGCAGGTAAGCCAGAGTTTCAGCATCCGCCACATCGTTTATGGCTACAAATTCCAGATCTTCCTCATCTAAACCAGCCCTGAATATCAGACGTCCTATGCGGCCGAACCCGTTAATTCCCACTTTCATCGCCATACCGTTGTCCTCCTTTGCAAATAAAGGGGGTATCATCCCTATCGATGATACCCCTGGACAACGACGGCCAAACATGCTCTTTTCGGGTTATAACCCGAAAAGAGCACTGATATATCCATATCAGTGTATGTAGAAGGCTTGCCGATAAGTACCCACTCTCGGCGCCTTCAGGCTTCCTTTCCTCTATTCCACCTGATCTTCCGGCCTGGGAGCTGTTTTCAATGATTCGGGCAGATGCCACATCGGCCGCTTACGGAACGTATTATGGAAGAGATTTTCTATTTTCTTCTTCTTTTCCAAATGCATCATGCAGGCGCGAATACAGCCCCTGGCGCCACACAGCGCCCGGTAACCAATGGTTGAGCCTACCGCTCCGGTAAAGCCCATAGCCCGTTCGCGCGGGAACTGTTTGGTTTTGCGAAACTTCCCGGCTGCCAGCACATGCGTCAAACGATAGGCCTCTTCTTCGCTGACTCCATCAGCCTCCCGCACTTTTATATCCAGGCCGGGGAAATCCTGGTGTAGAAAGGGATCTATCTCTTTGTTGAGGCCATGGTGAGTCAGAGTACATTTGCCCATATGCACATCTCCCCAGTGAATATCATGCCCCTCTATATTTATATGTATCTTCTCATCTTTGCCGGGAACAGCCCCGGGGCATTGAGCGTGACAAAGCATACATTCATCGCAAAGATCCTGGTCCTGAATCGAATCGTATTCCAATTCAGCATCCGTCAAAATCATGGCCAACCGCTGTCTGGGACCTAACCGTTTGGTCAAGAAGACCTTGGAATGTCCCGTTTGCCCCAATCCGGCTGCAATCCCGGCAATACGGAACTGAGCCGTTACCTGAGGAGCCGGAGCACTCTGCCGTAACTGCGGCTCTACCGGTTGTATCTCCGGACCACCGGCAAAATGAGGCACAGCCTCATATCCCGTATCCTCTATGCGGCAGGCCAGATCATAGAGAGCGTTCTGTATAAAGAGTGTATTGAGACGGTTGTAACCGTAAAAAGTGTAATTGGGCCAATGAGTACCCTCTTCGATCCCACGATAAACACCGCGGGGAATGCGCCCCATGACTACGATAAACGACCTGGCTTCCGGAAATATGAAGCGTGGATCCATCTGCCGCGGCGCACCCTCCCAGCGGCTCATCGGCCCGACGGCACATCCGTCCAGGCCATATGCAGCCGCCCACTCCTTTATCTTTGCGGAAGTAAGCTTTCCGGTCGTTGCCGTTTTCATTTATTCTCACCCCCGGCCACCGACTTTCCAGCATCGAAACAACCCACCTGAGGCAGAGGTTCGCCCTGCACGGCTACCCTGCCCAGATTATCTCTCTTCCAGGCAGTACGCTTGCGGAAAGGTTGTCCAAAATTATCCTTTACCTTGCCGGCTGCTTCCAACTGATGGATGCATGTTCTCATACAGAGAGCTCCCAGGCGGTCTGCATGACCTTCCGGATGAAAGGTATTGGGCAGGGCTCCGTTCTTACAGCGTGCGCACATTTCATAATCCACCTCAGCAACGGTAAAGCTCTTGCCGGCAATGCCAACGACCTTTTCCCCGGCTATAGCTCCCAGCGGACAATCATTGACACATTGGCCGCATTTACCGCAGACGGTTCCCTCAAAGAGTGGATCAGCTTCCAAATCAGCATCAGTGATAATCATACCAAAACGCTGCCTAGGCCCATATTGCGGCGACAGAAAAATATCAGCGTAACCTATCTCGCCCAATCCCGCCGCCACTGCCGCCAGATTAAAATCAATCGTAACGTTGGGTGCCGGCCTATCTGCAGCCACGGGTATGCCCTCCGGCACAACTTCCACAGGGTAGGGATAAAGAGGCACCGCTTCCCAGCCTCTGTCTTCTAAAAACTGTGTCACCCGATAAACAAGCATCGGGATAAAATCCCTCTCAAGCCAGCTATAACCATAAGCACTGTAATCATGTAGATTAGTGCCTTCCTCCATCCCTCTCAAAGCACCCCTTAAAACACGTCGTCCCAGCATTAAAACCGATTTTGCCTCAGGGAAGATGGAGATGGGATTGTGCTCCGGCGGCACCTCCGAAAAGCGCTCTATCGGTGCTACACCAACCAGATCCGCTCCCTGACTGCGGGCATGCTCCTTGAGCGCTAAAGTAAGATCTTGCATACTAAAGACTCCTTCCTGTATTTAATTATCTCACTTCTTAAAACTGCCTGCTGACAGCTACAGCCGCATCATGAAGCTTCTCCATTATTAAGCCTTTATGCTCTCCTTTAAAACGAAAAGCCGGTAAATAAACACCTAATGCCGCAATTACCCTATCATTCTCCCGAATGGGACAGGCCACGCCGGCTACCTGGGAATCTTTGACTATATAACTGCATCCGGATGATTTTATCTCTTGCAAGGCCGCATGGAGTTCCTCTGCCGTTCCGGCTTCCGGCCAGGCGTTGCCGGGCAATCCATGTTCCAGAATATACTTTTCTATTTGCTTTTCAGAAGAAAACGCCAACAGCAACCTGCCCATGGCAGTCTGATAGATATTATGATGCATTAACAAATCACTTCTGACCTGTAGCGCCTGATTACCTTGTATCTGATGAAGTATAAATATATTCGTATCTCTCATAACCGCTATCTGGACTGCCTCCTGCAGGCAATCAGCCAATTCGCTCATAAAAGGATGCGCCAGAGAGACCAGGTCCTTGCGATATTGACCGTTTCTAGCCAGATAATATGGCATAGGGCCGAGGATATACCCCTTTTTCGGTGCAATCTGCTCCAGGTACCCCCGTTCTACAAGCCCTTTGGTTATGTTGGCGCAAGTAGATGGATTAAGCCTGCTTTGAGTCGCAATCTCACTCAAAGACCTGGGATTATCAGGGTCTTCAGCAACAAATTCCAGAATA
This sequence comes from bacterium, assembly GCA_028685295.1. Taxonomy (GTDB): domain Bacteria; phylum UBP13; class UBA5359; order UBA5359; family UBA5359; genus UBA5359. The sequence continues at coordinate 556 of JAQUEL010000054.1, read as the reverse complement.
TTAAATATCCTGTCGATAATCTGCATTTTAGCCACCATTTCAATATTATTGAATGCCGTTCATTGTAGTTTAATTATACAACCGGTTGAATATGTTGTCAATACATTACTCCATACATGGCAAGCTAAGCACAGCCCGGGCATCGACCAGGATATCTATTATCACCTCTTCTTTAAACAAGGGTTTCTCTTTGATAAAGGCTGCTGATTTCAGTACGGATATTCAGGCGAGGATCATGTTCGGCTCTGCCGGTTCTCAGGCTTTCCTGGCTGAGCTATCACATGATCTTTCCGATATTTATCCAGAGGAACAAGGTCGTTGATACGGATATTCCGCCCCTCCTTGATAGATTTATTGGCAGCTATGCCTATTAAAATAGATACAGCTCCGGCAAAGGACCCTGCTTGATGCCCTAAAGGATCGGGAAGACCGCCTTCAAAGATCATCCGCCTAAGCTTTTCATCGCCGCCGCCATGACCGCCGGATGCCTTGGGCACGGTATACTCCACCTTCCGGCCATCTCTGTCATATAGATCAAAGTAGTAAGCCGGCTCAT
>JAQUEL010000053.1:12122-13491 GCA_028685295.1 bacterium | reverse complement strand
GGCATCTGGAGTATGCCGGAGCCCTAAGCGAGATATTCTCCGAAAAGGCAGTAGATGAAATCCATCGCTTTGCTGCCGGCAGAGCCCGTAAGATTAACAGCGCCTGCACTCAATCCCTGATGCATGCTGCTCAGATCGGCAAACGTATTATTGACGACCATATGGTCAGAGATGTTCTGGAAGGGGAGATCGACTGGTAACTTAAAAGCTCATACGGGCGGGCCGCAGGCCCGCCCTCCCTTTCGGAGAACATTTAGCCTGAGCAGCATTCGCGGACTTGCTCTCTGAGCATTTCCCGGTCATTCTCGGTTAGCAGCAACAGATATTCTGACGTATAGCCCTGATGCCCACATATCAATAGATATGGAGTTATGCCAGCGGCAGGAGGTATTAAAATCTGCCGAAAAACAAGGCGTAAGCATATGTTCCCTGGCCGGCTCGGGAGGATATGGCTTTAACAGCCCGGATGAAAATGTACGGAAGCAGGAGATAGAGAGGGTTAAAAGAGAGATAGATCTTGCTTCTGAAGTGGGTGCGGCAGTAATCAGGGTCTGTCCCGGACATGGAGAGGACTTACAGGAGATCAGAAGCGCCATCCTGCCATGCCTGAAGGAGGTAACCGCCTACGCAGAAGAGAGAGAGATCCAGTTAGGAATGGAGAACCATGGCGGCAGCATAGCCTGTAAACCTGCGCAGGCGGTATCCGTATGCCGGGAGGTAGGTTCTCCGTATCTGGGAGTTATTTATGAGCCCGGGAATCTCTTTGGCGCATTGGAGGATTACAAAAGAGGTTTTACAGAGCAAAAAGAGCATATCGTCCATGTGCATCTGAAAGACGGCTATCCGCATTATTTTGGTGAGGACGGCTTTGAGCCGCAGAGAATATTCTGCACCCTTCTGGGGGAAGGGGAGCTGGATATTCCCTGGGTACTGGAAAGCTTGAAAGAGATGGATTACCAGGGTTACGTATCGGTGGAGTATGAATTCTGGCATAAGGAGTACGGATTGCCGGAAGTGGAAGAAGGGCTGTGCCGGTGCATGAATTACCTGTTGAGAGAAGATAAAGAGACCGGCATAAGTTCAGAAGCTTAATAAGCTCTGAACCGAAAGGGATGTAGCGCAACAGATATATGAAGTTCATAGCTTCGGGGGTCAGGTGTTGACATTTAGCGTTCGAAGAATGGCGCTCTCTTCGGGGGTCTGGTGTTGATATTTAGCGTTCGAAGGATGATGAATGTAAACACCTGACCCCTTTCCTCTTTCCTTTTTGAAGCAAAGTCAGCAGGAGATAGAGTTCTTACAGCGAATAAGAATATTTATGTATAACGACAGCATACCCGAAGGGAGATAATATCAATGGGCCTGAAAA
>JAQUEL010000053.1:10340-12022 GCA_028685295.1 bacterium | reverse complement strand
ACCTGACCCCTTTCCTCTTTCCTTTTTGAAGCAAAGTCAGCAGGAGATAGAGTTCTTACAGCGAATAAGAATATTTATGTATAACGACAGCATACCCGAAGGGAGATAATATCAATGGGCCTGAAAATCAAGGACGGTCAGAAATTTCTGTTCACCGGTGACAGCATTACGGATTGTGGGCGCCGAGGGGAGAACTATCCTCTGGGGAACGGCTATGTCAAAACCTTTGCCGACAAGGTTACGGCTCGTTTCCCGGAGCTTAAGGTGGAACATATCAACAAGGGCATTGGCGGCAATACCATCAAGGATTTACAGAATCGCTGGCATGACGACGCCGTTGCTCTCCAGCCTGATTGGCTTTCCATTCTGGTAGGCATTAACGATCTATACCGCGTGCTGCAGGGAGGCCCGGAAGCGGTATCTCCTGAGCAATACCGAAAGATATATGATGTGCTGCTGTCTGCAATAGTCCCCTCGCTGACCGGCGGGGTCATTCTTATGGAGCCGTTCTATATCAGCTGTGACGATACCGGCATAGGCATGCGCAGCCGAGTGCTGGAAATGCTGCCGGAGTATATCGATGTGGTCCATGAGATGCATCGCAAATACGATACCCTGCTGATACGGACACACGAGATATTTCAGCGTCAGTTAAGTTTCCGTCATCCGGATATCTTCTGCCCTGAGCCGGTGCATCCCAATCAGGCCGGGCATACGGTGATCGCTGAAGCGCTCTTTGATGCTCTTTCATGCTGAATTAATAACCCATTCGGCAAGGTATTCCTCGGTTCTCAGAATGGATGATTAATTCAGCAGCTATTTTCTTCGTAACATCGTTGTCTTGATATCCATATCTGTGTTGGTAGCTCCACCTGATTGCGGGTCGCCGATTTTGGTTACTACCTTGGTGGAGCTATCTATTCTTACCGGCATCATGGTGGCCGTTTCATAAAGGGTGGAAGTGTTCACGACGTATTTCTCCTTAGCGCCGGCTTTGGTCGATGTAATACCCGAAGATGATGCTATATCCAGCGGGATATCGATAACGCTCTCTATCCTGTAGTACTCCGCATCGTCAACGTTTAGCTGTCCCTTGAAGGTGTAAGTGATGGCGACATTTATGCTGCCGCCCTGGGGCAGCGGCACGCGCCTGATTGTTTCCCATTTCTGCCCCGGCTGGATATCTGCTGCCGGTAGGCTGGGTAAAACGTTTTCCAGCAGATTGTCCGCGCTCATGAAGATATCCGGCACCTGAAAAGCGGGCGTTTCCAGTTTGATCAGTTTGCCGCGACGGTCTATCTCCACGACCATCTTTTTGCCCTTTAAACCGGCCGATGGCGGCAGGTATGTCGATTGCCCCAGGGCAGAAATCTTCAGGCTGAAAGCGTCAAAGAGAGTTTCCACCAGGAATGTATCCCTGGGAGTCAGCTCCTTGACCATCATCACCATACCGATCTTACCGTCGGTTTTGGTGGTCATGTTCCGGGTCTGCCCGCCTATATTCAATCCGGTAATTCCCTCTTCTGCGATGGTGCAATCGTAGGCGTAGCTCTGGCCGACCGTTAGATTATAGCGCAGTTGAACCGCCTGAGATGAAGTGGAGGATAATAATACTATGAATACCTGAATAATAAATAAACGAATAAATCTTTGCATAAGACCTCTCTCCTTTTGAAGTAGCT
>JAQUEL010000053.1:0-10240 GCA_028685295.1 bacterium | reverse complement strand
GGGGGTCTGGTGTTGATATTTAGCGTTCGAAGAATGATGAATGTAAACACCTGACCCCTTTCCTCTTTAACCTGACCCCTTTCCCCTTTATGACCCCTGGCTCCTACCTCCCGCGAAATAGCTAAACTATTTAATTAATTCTATATTTAAAATTGTTTCCCTTTAATTTCCCATGGGCTATAATACAGTTTATGGAGTTCAAAGATGCCTTACAAAGAGCTTTACCGGGGGCGGAGTTTCGGCCGCAGCAGGAGGAACTGGCGGCGGCGATAGCGATAGCCATGGATGGCGGGCGACATTGCCTGGCTGAAGCAGGTACAGGTGTAGGCAAAACTCTGGCGTATCTTATCCCTTTGCTTGATAGAATAGCAGATGGAGAAAGAGCGATTGTTTCCACTTTTACGCTTAACCTGCAAAGTCAGTTAACCGAGCGTGATTTGCCTGCAGCTATAACGGCTGCAGGGTGTAATGAATTGAAATGGGCGCTTCTAAAGGGGCGGGCCAATTATCTTTGCCTCCGGCGTCTCAGGAGCGAATTGGATCTCTGGGGTGAGACAGACTCATCTCTTATGCGGCTCTGGGACTGGGCTGCAGTTACTCGTAATGGGGAGCGGTCCGAACTGGATTTTGAGACATCTTCTTGGCCGTCCGTAGCTTCAGAGCGTGAAAGCTGCCGTGGCTCGAGTTGTCCTTACCATCGTAAGTGCTTCTTTTTCCGAGCCAAACGTCGTGCTGCCGGTGCTGATCTGATCATAGTCAACCATGCGCTCTTTTTTACCGATCTGGCCTGTCGCATATGGGAAGGCGAGAGCGATGTTATCCCGGATTACAGCCTTGTAATCTTCGATGAAGCTCATCATCTGGAAGAAACAGCGGTTAAGGCTATGAGCCTCGAAGCTTCGCTGCTGGAGGGGAGACGGCTTCTGGGCCGCCTGAGACGTCTATCCGGGGGACGTTCTTTGGAGGAATTGGCGCAGGCCGGGGATCTGCTTTTGTCCAGAATCTATGCTCCATTCACGGAGTTCACGGCCAGGGAGAGCTTCTTCTTTGATGATTTGGGCTATGGCAATGGGGAGGCAGGCTCTCCTGAGCCGCTGGTAGGCCTGGAGTTGCAGATTGATGAGTTGAGCCGAATCTGTGCTGCTTCCGGGAGTGCCGTTATGAGAGAACAGGGCGAAGCAGTGACGGCATCTTTGCGAGACTACCTGGACCGGCTAACGGAAATTCTGTCCGGGTGCGGAGAAGATCGGTTCCGCTGGGGGGAAAAGGGGCAACGTTATGGTAACCCTGACTGTGCGCTCTATTTATCGCCGATACGGGTTGGCTCCATGCTTCAGGAACATCTCTTCAATAACGTTCGGAGTGCTGTGCTGACTTCAGCCACTCTGTCGGCATTGGGATCGTTTGCTTATGTACGGGAAGCTCTTGGCTTATCCGATAGGGTGGATGAGATCATCGTCGGCTCTCCATTTAATTATGAGAAGCAGGCTATTCTCTATCTGGGTTCCAGACTGGACCCTGCCGGCGGCATGCCGGGCTACCATCAGCGCCTGGCCGAAGAGATTGCCTCTATTCTGGAGATCAGCTGTGGGCGGGCCTTTGTTCTCTTTACTTCCTACCGGTCTCTGAATGCCGTATACGATACGCTTGCCGGCAAGCTGTCATGGCCTCTTTTGCGCCAGGGAGAGATGTCCAATGAGCGTCTGTTGGAAGCTTTTATAAATACCCCGGGATCCTGTTTGTTCGGTACATACAGCTTCTGGGAGGGTGTGGATATTCCGGGAGAGGATCTTGCCTGTGTCATTATAGATCGCTTGCCGTTCAGCTCTCCGGACGATCCGCTGCATCGAGCCAGAGTGGAAGAGATCAAGGCCGGCGGGGGCAACTGGTTTATGGATTATGCTCTTCCCCGGGCACAGATAAAGCTTAAGCAGGGGCTGGGACGCCTGATCCGCAGTCGCTCCGACAGAGGCATCATGGCCATTTTGGATAATCGTATTTTGCAGCGCTCTTATGGGAAATATATGCTGAAGGACCTGCCCGATTGTCAAAAGGTAATGACCATCGAGGATTTGCATCAAGCCGGGTTACTCTACGGCTTGTTACTTAAATAAAATAAGAGCTCTGCCCAAGAGACGTTACAACTCGTATACCCGCTGTCAAAACATAACAAATCCGGACTCAGTTATGGGCACGGGGTGCAGACATTGCCTTATATAGGGTATAATAAAGCGATTTGAAAGCTATAGCGCTATTTTTTGAGCCGTTTTGCATTAGCTCAACAAGGAGATTACTGTGCAAGATAAATTGAGGTGTATTCTGCCTCGGGTGCAGAAGCCGGGACGCTATACCGATGCCGAATGGAACGCTGCTTGCAAGGACTGGGATATGGTGACGGCCCGTGTTGCCCTGGTTTATCCCGATATCTATGAGGTAGGGGAATCCTATCTGGGATTGAAAATACTCTATAACATCGTAAATTCCCGGGCAGATGCACTGGCTGACAGGGCCTATGCTCCTTGGCCGGATATGGAAGCAGAGATGAGGGCCGAAGGGCTGCCGCTCTTTGCTTTAGAAAGCAGACGCCCTCTGGCCGATTTTGATCTGCTGGGTATAACTATCCAGCATGAGCTGACCTACGCCAATATTCTGACGGTGCTGGATCTGGCTGGTCTGCCGCTGCGCTCCGCCGGCCGCGGACCGGAGCATCCGCTGGTGCTGGGTGGTGGTCCGTCCACTTACAACCCGGAGCCGCTGGCCGAATTCTTCGATCTCTTCCTGGTGGGCGAGGGCGAGGAGGCCATAGGTGAAATACTGGACGCTCTGGCGGAGGGACGGCGGCAGGGCCTGGACCGTCCGGCCTTGCTGCGATACCTGGCCGGGGTTCCCGGGGTCTATGCGCCCTCCCTTTATCGGGTGGATTATGCTGCAAACGGCACGGTAGCCGCTGTAACGCCTGAAAAGGGTGCTCCGGCCAGGGTATTGAAGCGTATTGTTCTGGATCTGGATAACGCACCCTTTTCTACGGCGCCGGTAGTGCCGTACATCGAAGCCGTGCATGATCGCATCACACTGGAGATTATGCGTGGTTGCAGCCGGGGTTGCCGCTTCTGTCATGCCGGCATGGTCTACCGTCCGGTGCGCGAGCGCAGTGTAGATACTTTGGTTAAACTGGCTGAGCGGCTGGTTTGCAGCACAGGCTACGATGAGATATCCCTGGTCTCTCTTTCCAGCGCAGATTACAGCTGTATCGGGCCCCTGGTGGAAGAGCTGAGACAGCGATTCGAGGCTAAAGGCATCAATATCTCTCTGCCGTCGCTGCGAATAGACAGCTTCTCCGTGGACCTGGCCCAGGGCCTGAAAGCGGTACGCAAGGCGGGATTGACCTTTGCGCCGGAGGCCGGTACGCAACGTCTGCGCAACGTCATCAACAAGAACGTTACCCATGAGGATATGCTGACTGCCGCCGGCGCAGCCTTTTCGGCAGGCTGGGATCTCATCAAGCTCTATTTCATGATCGGTCTGCCCACCGAGACCGATGATGATGTGCGCGGCATCGCCGATACCACTCGCGAACTGCTTCAGTTGGGACGCCGGATAACCGGCAAGGCGGTCCGGATCAACGTCAGCGTCTCTTCCTTCGTGCCCAAGCCGGGAACGCCGTTCCAGTGGCATCCGCAGATAGACGAGGCCGCACTGCTGGCCCGCCAGGGGCTGTTGAAGGGCCTCTTTTTCCGCGACCGGGCGCTGCGTTGGGCCAAGCTGAGCTGGCACGATCCCTGCACCAGCATGCTGGAGGGTATTCTGTCGCGCGGCGATAGACGTCTGGCCGCGGTCATAGAGACGGCCTGGCGTTTGGGTTGCCGCTTTGATGCCTGGTCCGAGCTCTTTCGCTGGGATCTATGGCAACAGGCTATGTCGGAGTGTGGATTGGGGGCCGGGTTCTATCGAAGCAGATCACGCTCCTATGATGAAGTTCTGCCCTGGGATCATATCAGCTCCGGCGTGGATAAATGCTTTCTAATACATGAGGACGAAGCGGCCCGGCAAGGACGGGTAACCGAGGACTGTCGCCGAGGGCGCTGCACCACTTGCGGCGTCTGTCCGGCGCTGGGAGGAAGAGTAACGCTGGCTGGAGGCGATATCGATGTACCGTCTGAGAGCTGAATTCTGCAAAGGAGAGGAGATACGCTATATCGGCCACCTGGATATTCTGCGGACCTTGGAGCGGGCATTGCGTCGGGCAGAGTTGCCTGTGGCGCGGACACAGGGGTTCAATCCTCGACAAAAGATAGCCTTTGCCTCACCGCTGCCTGTAGGCATTACCGGCGAGCGGGAGCTAGTGGATATGGAGTTTGATAGTGAGATATCTCCTGACAGTTTTCTGCAGCGTATCAACTCTGCGCTGCCTACAGGCATGCGCTTTAGCCATGCTTGCGGCATAGCGATTGGTGGGCCATCTCTGATGGCCGACTTGGATCAGGCCGAGTATCTGGCCCGATGGCATGAAACTTTGGCTGATGGATTAGAGCCGCTCCTGGAACTCTTTTTGCAGCAAGATGAGATATTCATCCTTCGGCGCAGCAAGAAAGGAGAGCGCCGGCTGAATATCCGCCCGGCCGTGCTGCAGTTGAAGGATGGTGGCAGCCGGTGTGATGATATCAGATTGCTTATGTGTTTGAAGCTGTCCGGAGAGGTCACGGCCAAACCGAATGAGGTAATGGAGGCTTTACGTGAGATATCCGGGCTGAAGATAGAAGCCCCGTTGTTGACAAGGCTTGAAGTGAAGCTGTCTCACAGAAAGTGAGGGGGCCAGGTCTTTACATTTAGCGTTCCGGGCCGGAATGATAAATGATAGAGGTAAAGACCTGACCCCATATGCATACGAATATGCTTAAGGAGGTGGTTCCAGTGAGATTGTCGGGATTAGGGGAATTTGATCTTATCAGCACTCTGGCAGCCAGGGTTAGCGATCACGATCCCAGGGTGGTGCTGGGTATAGGTGATGATGCGGCGGCGGTGCGCAGCGATTCCAGCCGTTTGTTGCTGGCCACATCGGATGCCTTGGTAGAGGGCATCCATTTTACACGACAGACTACCAATGCCTTTCGTCTGGGATGGAAGACGCTGGCCGTCAGTGTCAGTGATATCGCTGCCATGGGAGGTCTGCCTACCTTTGCCCTGGTGGACCTGGGCCTGCCGGAGGATACGGATATAGAGTATGCCGATGAAATTTACAGTGGATTACAGGCCTGTGCCGATGAATTCAACATCCGTATTATTGGTGGAGATACCGTTTCATCCCCCCGAGAGATATTCATTGCTCTTACTTTGCTAGGTGAAGTAGAGCCGGGCATGATGGTTTCTCGTCAGGGAGCTAAACCGGGAGATCGGATATTAGTTACCGGCACGCTGGGCGATTCAGCGGCAGGGTTGGCCTTGTTGACCGGCCAGGACTGCCAGATACCGGATGCCGATAAAAGCTTCCTGGAAGATGCCCATATGGAGCCCATACCCCGGCTGAACGAGGGGCGGGTAATAGCTTCTCACAACTGGGCCACCTCAATGATAGATATCAGCGATGGCCTGGCCGGCGACCTTACCAGGATAGCCCACGCCAGCGGCGTGGGAGCGATGATCTATGCTGATAAATTGCCGTATTCCGATGCCTACCGGCATTTTGTGGAAGCCTGCAGGGTAGACCCGCTGTCGCTGTCGCTGCATGGCGGTGAAGATTACCAACTGGCTTTCACCGTTCCCAATGCTCTGGCAGAGCAGATAATAGCTCAGGCTAATGAACTCGATATTCGGCTGACAGAGGTTGGTCGTATCAAGGCTGAGCCTGGCATAAGCATACGCTATACGGATGGAGAAATAAAGGAACTGCAGGTCGGCGGCTATGAGCATTTTACCGGTACGGAGAAGATATGAAGAGGCACTTCTTAAGGTACAGAGGGTTCAAGAGCGGTTGTAATGCTACTTATCTTTGTGGCGGTATCATAGACGCCGGGGGCCGGTTTATGGTAACTTAAGGAGCAAGGGCTAAAGGCTGAAGTAGAATGCTCAAGCGTAAACTGATAGCCTTTATTTAAGGAAGAGCTTTGAATAAAAGGCTAAAACAGCTGGCCTAAGTGTACGCTGACAGCCTTCAGGCTTCAGCCTAAAAAGCTAATATAAGAAGAGTGAACTTACATTGAACAGTTACAAATGGTATAGTCCCGACGAGGATGCCACCCTTCGTCTGGGACAGGTAATAGGTGAGCTGGCTGAGCCGGGCGATACCATAGCCCTGATAGGTCAGCTGGGCGGTGGCAAGACGGTTCTGGCCAGAGGCGTGGCCGCAGGTCTTGGTATAGAAGGGCGTATAACCAGCCCTACTTTTACCTTGATAAGGGAGTATCGAGGGCGTCTGCCTTTCTATCATTTTGACCTTTATCGTTTGGAGGATCCCCGTGAGGTGGAGGATCTTGGATGCGAAGAGTATTTCTACGGCCGGGGTATAACTCTTGTAGAGTGGGCGGACAGAGCTATATCCTGTCTGCCTGAAGAGAGGCTGGAGATACGATTTACTTATATCGATGATGGACGTTGCCTGGAATTCAGGGCTATAGGTCGTCGTTACAGACAGCTTCTGGAAGAGATTGTAAGAATAATGGACATTGCAAGGTAGGATGGCATGATAACGCTGGCAATAGATACAGCCACCAGAACTGCCGGTATAGCGCTGATGGATGATCAGGGCCTGCTGGCGGAGGTGAGCTTGCAGGGATATATGACACAGTTGCGAGATCTGGTGCCTAATATTGCCTGGATGTTGGAACGGTCCGGCATCAGTATCAGGGATGTAAGCCTGGTGGCTATTGGTCGCGGCCCGGGATCTTTCACCGGTCTGCGCATAGGAATGGCTACCGGCAAGGGCCTGGCCCAGGTGTTGGGGTGTCCTGCTGTGGGAGTCCCTACCCTTGATGCTCTGGCTCTGGCGGCTGTGCCGGATGAAGGGCTTGTCTGTTCCATGATAGACGCTCGACACAGCCGAGTATATGCCGCTCTTTATTCTGCTGTTCAGTCGCCGACGGCAACGGAGATAATGCCCGGACGCCTTTATCGCTTGGGAGGTTACGAGGCTCCGGAACTGGAAACGCTGGCAGATAGATTGAGCGAAACGGGAGAACGTATAGCTCTGGCTGGAGATGGAGCAGCAGTCTACGGTCGTATATTGCAGAAGCGCCTGGGAAGCAGAATCAAGCCGGTTTTGCCGGAGAATATCTGGCCTCGGGCATCACAGATTGCTCGTATCGGGGCAGCTTCCGAAGAGCGCTTGGCAGGCCGTAATATCCAGCCGCTGGTGCCTCTTTATATCAGGCAATCATCTGCTGAAAGGGAGCTTCGCTGCAATGGCTGATAATCCGCTTTGCATACGCCCCCTGACGGAGGACGATCTTGAAGCGGTATGCAGTATCGAAGGTCTCTCTTTTCCTACGCCATGGCCTGTACAATCATTTATCAGCGATTTAAGAAGGCCGGCACTGGCTACTTATCTGGTGGCTGAACAAGATAAAAAGGTGATAGGCTATACAGGCTTTTGGCTGATAGTGGATGAGGCACATATAACCACTTTAGCAGTTCATCCTGATTATCGCCGCCGCCATGTGGCCGAACATCTGCTGTTACAGTTGATTGATGCGGCTCAGAAGCGGGGAGCCGTATGGATGACACTTGAAGTCAGAGTGAGCAATGATGCAGCGCATAGTCTTTATGAAAAATTCGGCTTCCAGGATATAGCCATGCGTAAGGGCTATTATTCCGATAATGGAGAGGATGCTATAGTTATGTGGACAGGCCCGATACATGAGGCTGTTTTTAAGAAAGGACTGGAAAGGCTTAAAGCCGGTTTCCGGAAGTAAAAGCCGGGGAGATGAATGTGAAAGCCAATAAGCAACAAACGACAGTTAACAGCTGCCGAATGCCGGCAGGGCATTCTTTATGGCTGGGGATAGAAACATCATGCGATGAAACTTCCGCTGCCATAGTCCGCGACGGGCATGAAGCGCTCTCTAATATTATTGCTTCTCAGGTGGATATTCACCGGCGTTTCGGTGGCGTGGTGCCGGAGATAGCTTCCCGGCAACACCTGGAACTGGTGAACGGTGTTGTAATGGAAGCGCTGCAGGCAGCCGCTGTGGAGCTGGATGATCTGACCGGCATAGCTGTTACCAACGGGCCGGGGCTGGTGGGAGCGCTGGTGGTGGGTATAGCCACCGCCAAAGCCATGGCCTTTGCCGCCGGCCTGCCGCTTCTGGGCATAAATCACATGGCCGGGCATATATATGCCAATTTTCTGCAGCTGCCGCAGCCGGAATTTCCCTTTATCTGCCTGGTAGTTTCAGGAGGGCATACGGATATCGTCTATATGCCGGAGCATCTCAGCTTTGAAGTGCTGGGACGAACACGTGATGACGCCGCCGGAGAGGTATTTGATAAGACTGCCCGGGCTATGGGACTGGGATATCCCGGAGGCCCCGTTATAGACCGGTTGGCGGGCAAGGGTGATCCCGAAGCCATCAATTTCCCCAAAGCTTGGCTGGAAGAAAACAGTTACGATTTCAGCTTCAGCGGGCTTAAGACCGCCGTGCTACGGTATTTTCAATCCAATCCCGATGTTCCGCCTGAGGATATAGCGGCCTCTTTCCAGCGAGCCGTCGTCGATGTTCTGGCAGAGCGGGCCTTTCGAGCCTGTGATGATAAAGGAGTGGAGCGGCTGATGCTGGCCGGTGGTGTGGCTGTAAATAGTGAATTGCGTCAGCGTTTTGTGTCAGAGGCTGAGCAAAGAGGCATAGAGCTGCATATACCAGCTCCAATTCTATGTACCGACAACGCAGCGATGATTGCTTCTGTGGCCTATTTTCGTTATTTGCGCGGAGAGAGCGATACCCTGTCTTTAGATGCTGATGCCAATTTGCCGCTTTAGATGTAATTTACTTGCTGAATAGGCTATCTGATGCTATCATTTGATTATATCAACATGCAAGATTTATATGATCCATATAAAATGAGGAGGTCGTAGATGAGCATGAAAAAAGCTTTGCTCGGACTTGCTTTAAGTTTGGCTCTTCTATTTTTAACGATATGCGGCGTGTCGGACTTTGGACGTACGATATGGCAGACCGCTTCTGTTCAGGCCGGAGCAGCCCCTTTGGAGACACGATTGGAGGAGGCCGCTCTTCTTCTCGGCCATACCGATGTGGCATCCATACAAAAGGCTGCTGCTGTTGCAGAAGAGGTTCTCAAAGAGAAACCACCCCTTGATCTGGCGGTTGATGCCACTACCATTTTGGTAGAGGCACAGCTGATGACGGCTAAATTTGGCGATGCTCTGGCTGCAGCCAATGCCTGTAAGGAGAGGCTGACCAAGGAGGCGCCCGGCAGTACTGATATAGCCGGTATTAATGCCCTGATTGAAAAGACCGATCAGCGGGCTGAATATTATAAATCCAAAGAAGCGGCATTGCAGAAAACCGAAGGAGCCGAAGGCAAACGCAGGCTGGCTCAGCTTTACTGGAACTTCGGTCAGCTGGAAAAAGCCGTAGCGCTGTTCAATAAGATCATAGCTGAAGCCCCCGGCAGCCTGGAGGCATATAAATCAGCCCTGGGGCTGAGGTGGGTATATAGATACGAGGGCAAGTCGGATGAGGTCGCCAAAGCAGCAGCCCTGGCAGCCAGTATCAAGGCGGGACTGAAGTAAAGAGCAAGCGTTATGGGGTCAGGTCTACACAATCGACTTTATCCTATCTATCCAGCGCAGAGAGACGATTGAAAGCCGTCATACACGCCTACTGCCTGATGAGCAACCATTACCATCTTATCGTCGAAACACCAGAGGGCAACCTGTCGCAGATCATGCAGCATATCAACTCGGGGTATGCCGCATACTTCAACGCCGTACATAACCGGGTAGGTCCGCTTATGCAGGGAAGGTATAAATCCGTTCTGGCAGAGAAGGACGCCTATGCGCTGGAGCTGTCGCGATATGTGTACCTGAACCCGGTGCGGGCGGGAGCAGCCAGGGATATAGAAGAGTACAAATGGTCCAGCTGCCGGGCATATCTTGGTATGGAAGAGAGACCGTCCTGAGGGTTTGTCAGGCAAGCAGGCGGTTTGCAAAGGTTTTGGAAGAAGATAAAGCCCTGCAAGAGAAAGTGCAGAAGGTTAAAGAAGCTGCCGGTTTGTCAATTGTGTAGAC
>JAQUEL010000118.1 GCA_028685295.1 bacterium | reverse complement strand
TCTCTGGTGGTCAAAGAGGCCGGGCAATACTCCTTGAGGGTATTCCAAAGCGAGGTTGCGGCGGCGGAAATCATCAGATTCGAAATCGGTGATAGCGCTGCGGGGCAGATTGCTATGGTGGATACGAAGCCATACGGCACCGCTCTTTTCATTCATCACGGCAGAAGTGAAGATCCGAGAAGTAATCCCACCGGTTTTACTATTTATACGCTGTGATAAGGAGACAAAATCTTCCGTATCGGTTCCCATCTCCGTTAGAGCACGCCCAAAGAGCGGCATGTACGGAAGAAGACGTTCCGGCAATGTGTGTAAATCAAAACAGAGGTCCAGATAGGCAATGTTTGCTGTCGGGATATCATGATAGAGGACCCTGCATCCCGCCGACTCCATAATTTCCGTAGGAATATCTTTTGTGTTTCTATCTATATCCTTCAAATGCATCCGGGGAATGGCTGCAACAGCCACCGGATCATCAGGCGCCTCCTGCATTTGACGGAGGCTTTCAGTCGCCCTGATAACCTCCTTCAGCCTTCCATGATCCATTGTGGATTTTATTTGTGCCAATCTGGCAGCTTCCGCCTCCTCTTCTTTACGGGCCAAACCGGAATCCTGGCGCAGCAACAATGTGGTACGATGGCGGTTGCTGATAAAGTACCTATCTATCAGCTTTTCAAAATAACGACCATCCTCCCTTATTGCAGACTTTACGGCTGCAAGCGGCTCTTCAAAAGCCAGCAAAGCCATCGGGTCTCCGCCGTAAAGCCAGGTAGTCAAGGAACGCAGCATCAGGCCTAGGCCGCGAGGAAATCTAACGCCGCTGTTATTCTCCCTGAAGCGAAACTCAATAGTATTCACCGCCGCTTCAATGGTAGCAGTCCCTATTCCCTTCTCCACCAGCGAGGCCAGCGTACTCTCGATAAGCTCTTCCACCCTATCCGTGTTATCCGGGTTTATTCCCCTTAAACCGGTAGAGAAGAACATCTGTCGTATCTCTGTCTCGAGCCCGGTTCCCGCTATATCCTCACCCAGCCCCGAATCGATCAAGGCCTTTCTAAGAGGCGAGGCCGGCATGCCTATAAGTATATATTCCAGCATTCGCAAGGCAATGTTCATGGCGGCATCGGCCGTTTCCGGCAAGAGCCAGTTCATGGTCATCATACCGCCGCGGCCGTGAGAATCCTCGCTGCCCCCTGCATAGGCCCTCTCAATCCTCTCCTGCTTGTCCAGCAGCGGCTGCAGGCCTATCTCGAAGGTTCTCTCCAGAGGTCCGTATCCTTTAAGATAACCGTTCATCAGCTTCAAGCGCTCTTCAGGATCATCATTGCCATAAAAATAGATAAATGAATTTCCCGGGTGATAATATGTCTGGTGAAAATTCATAAACTGCTCATAGGTTAGATGCGGAATAGCCGCAGGGTCGCCCCCAGACTCAAACCTGTATTCATTTCCGGGGAAGAGAGAGAATTGAGAATAATCGCCCAGGATACTATCGGGCGACGAATAATAACCTTTCATCTCATTATAGACAACGCCCTTTATCGTCAAGGGATCTTCGATATTATCCAGTTCATAGTGCCATCCCTCCTGTTCGAAGATTTGCGGCGTCAATAATGGATGGAATACCGCATCCATATAAACATCGATAAGATTTCTTAAATCAGCATAATTCTGACTGGCTACCGGATAACAGGTCTTATCCGGAAAGGTGAAGGCATTAAGAAATGTCTGCAGCGAACCTTTAAGCAGAACGGCAAAGGGATCCTTTGTCCTATATCTTTTCGACCCGCAAAGTACGGAATGTTCCATTATATGCGGCACCCCGGTGGAGTTAGGCGACGGTGTCTTGAAAGTTATGCCGAAGACCTTATTCTCCTCGTCGCATTCGATGGATAACAATTCTGCCCCGGTCGCCGCATGACGATACAAGCGGGCCGTTGCCTCTATCTCCGGTATCCCCTTATCTATTAACAAATTAAAGCCATGTAACGTTTCCATCAAGCACCTTCCATATCTACGTTTCATCTCTGAGCCATTATAGATCATATCATACCCAAATACTATAAATAGCCATCGCTTCTCCTCGCCGATCCGTAAACACGGCAAGTAGTTGACGATGCAAGATTGTATTTCTGTCCGAACTATTGCTCGTGCCTGAAAGGGTGCAAGCCCTTGCTTCACCCCAATCCGCACCCTCCCCAAGCAGCTCTATCTGAGGTGTAAGACCTTAAAACCTTTTTGGTCCGGATGCTAATATGCTCTTGCCATCCGCTATAAAATCTATATCCATGGCCTCTGCTATTGTTGGGGCAAAGTCTATTATTTCTGCATTGTCCACAGCCTTACCGTACTGCTCTCTTGGAAGGGCCCCTCCAGTTACTATGAAGGTGGTCCTGCGGCAGCAGTCACTGCGCTTATCCATAGCCCGGTTATTCTCAAAATCCCAGCTGTAGCAATCATAGGGCGCCTGGTGGTTGCTGCAGTAGTTGGAAAGGTCTGTCTCTGCCACTCCGCGCTCCCTGCCTTCTTCTATGGCTATGTTGCATCCTACGTGGCAGCCGTGGTCCGAGCCTATGAACAGATATGTATCATCCCACCACCCCTGCTCCTTGAGGAAGGTCTTTACCATCCACAGAAATCTATCCAGCTGAAGGAGAGAATGATGCTTATCTTTTGTATATGCGGCGCCTTCTGTGTATACGGGGCAATTACCCGTCATATCATACTGGGCCAAGTAAAGGAGCACCATATTCCAGTCAGGGTTGCCCATCATCCAATGGAAGGCGTTCTGGCTTGTTAAAAAGTCGGAATAGTAGGAACCCCAGCCCATAGTACAATCGTGAGCCTTCCACCAGCCCGTTTGCATCCATGCATCCGAACCGAAGCTTGCTACCTTACCACCTGGGTAGGTGCGCTTGCATGCTTGCAGGATGGTCTCTTTATCCAGCCCGCGAACCATGCTCCAATACGGATCTATCGCTGAAGCGGATTCCGTCTGATACGTGCCGGAGGCAAGGTATTTCTGGCCGTACGGCGTATTGCAATTACCATTATTCCATGCGTTCGCATAGATGCCGTTTTTCATGCAATCTCCAAAATTGGGGAGTAGCCCGGCCTTTTCATAGCCCTTCACGTTAGGGTATGGAAGCCTGGTGACAGGACTCTCCGAATCTTCCACCCAGTGTCCCGCCAGCATATCGAGTATCAGGATTAGCGATCGTTTGTTGTTCATGGGATCT
>JAQUEL010000052.1 GCA_028685295.1 bacterium | reverse complement strand
TCCGCCGGCAGGGTAAAGGAAATACAAAGGGTAAAGGAAATACAATAGGTTGCAAAAAGTAATATAAAAGAAGCCAGGTACATTCGCTTGGTAAAAGTTGCTAAAAACAAACCATAGTGGAGGAGTGGTAAAATGTTAAGTGTGCATAGAGCGAACAGAGAACCATTAATCGGTTTCACTCTTATCGAACTGCTGGTCGTTATAGCTATTATCAGTTTATTGGCAGCTATTCTTTTTCCGGTGTTCGGCAAAGCCAGAGAGAAGGCCAGGCAGGCTACTTGCCAAAGCAATTTAAAGCAAATGGGATTAGCTATACATATGTATGCGCAGGACTATGATGAATCTTTGCCGCTTATATGGGGTAACTTCGGCAGTAACTGGTGGGAAGTTGTTTCCCCCTATATAAGTAAAATGACCAAAGCTTCTGACTATAGCGGTAATCCTGCCAATATTTATCGTTGTCCGTCGGAGAGCTATGTAGAAGATGGTGTTAGTGGTAATCAGGGCCCTGTTTATTCAATAGGAAATCATCTAAAAAATACTGCTCTATCAAGTAGCACAGTCTATGTTCCATACTCTCTAGTGGATATATCGCATCCTGTAACTTGCTTGATGGTTACTGATGGTTACTATGTTGCGTCATGGGGAACGTCAAGTTCCGTAGTATCCAAGGTTACCGTAGGGAGAAGCGGCGTTAGCTACAGACATACAGAGGGCGCTAATATTCTCTTTGTTGATGGCCATGTAAGCTGGCAAAGAGAGCCTATTCCCAATAGCTATTTACAACGTTGATTGGCCGTGTAAGTTAACCCGATTTTCCCAATTAAGAAGCACTTGGCTTTTGATACTTATTAGCTCGCAGAATAAGTAATTGTATGAAGGAGAATGCAGTGGGTAGGTTTAGTTTTTCAGGTGAGAACTTCGAATATAACGGTAGTCCGGTTGTAATACTTTCCGGAGCGGTACATTATTTTCGTACAGTTCCACAGTATTGGAAGGATAGGCTGCTTAAGCTGAAGGCCTGTGGCCTCAATACGGTTGAAACCTATATCCCCTGGAATTTACATGAGCCAAGGCCGGGCATTTTTAACTTCCAAGGCCTTGCAAATGTGGAAGAATTTATAAAAACCGCCGGAGAGATGGGGTTATGGGTTATACTTCGCCCTTCTCCGTATATATGCGCGGAATGGGAGCTGGGAGGGCTGCCATCATGGCTGCTTGCAGATTCGGATATACGGCTGCGGTGTTTTAACAAACCCTTTCTGGACAGGATAGATGCATATTATGATGTGCTGCTGCCTAAGTTAGTGCCTCTTCAATGTACAAAAGGCGGACCGGTAATAGCTTTCCAGATAGAGAACGAATATGGCAGCTATGGTAATGATATAAAATATCTGGAATACTTAAAAACCGCTTTACACGGCAGAGGCATAGATACCCTTCTCTTTACCTCTGATGGCATTGATGATCGTATGCTTGAGGGCGGAACGCCGGAGGGTGTCCTAAAAACAGTGAATTTCGGTTCAAAACCTGAAGAAGCCTTTAAAAATCTTAGAAAGCACCAGGCGGATGGACCGTTGATGTGTACGGAATTCTGGATCGGCTGGTTTGATCATTGGGGAAAAGAACGCTCAAAGAGAGCTGCCGGCGATGTCGCGGATGAATTGGATAAGCTCTTTGCTGCCGGTGCATCAGTGAATTTCTACATGTTTCACGGCGGGACTAATTTTGGGTTCTATAATGGAGCTAATTACTTCGATAAATACGAGCCTTTAATTACAAGCTATGATTACGATGCTCTCCTTAACGAAGCCGGAGATCCGACGGAAAAGTATTATGCTGTAAGAGACAGCATAATGAAGCATTTTAAAACGGATATTATAGACATACCCAAGCCTTCTGTTAAAAAAGACTATGGGGTTGTTTCGCTTACTCATCAGGCAAGCCTCTTTGATGTGTTGGCCTGCGTCTCCGAGCCCATTAAGAGCCAATATCCGTTACCGATGGAAAGTATAGGTCAGGATTATGGCTTTATCCTTTATGAGTGTTCCATTAAGGGAACCGGTAAAGAGGAGCTTTTAAAAATATATGATGTGCATGACAGAGCTCTTATATATATAGACGACAAATATATCGGGATAATTGATAGGAACAGCATCGATAAAGGGCTGCAGATAGAGATCCCTTCAGAAACGGCAAACTTGAAGATCTTAGTGGAGAATATGGGGCGTATTAATTATGGCCCGCTTCTATACGATATGAAGGGGATTACCGAAAGAGTAGTTATTAATTACCAAGCTCAATTTGATTGGATGATCTATCCTTTGCCTTTGGATAATATATCCCATCTGGATTACGGTCCCCTAACGAACCTGGAAGGACCGGCTTTCTATAAAGGTGCATTTGCGGTGGATGAACCTGCTGATACATTTATGAACATGGAGGGTTGGACAAAAGGTGTTGTTTATATAAACGGCTTCAATCTTGGACGGTATTGGCACATAGGTCCTCAGAAAGCGCTCTATGTACCGGCACCGCTTCTTCATCCCGGCACTAATGAGGTGGTCGTTTTTGAGCTGCATAGTAAGGAAACACCGGTTATCCGTTTTTCGAACAGGCAAATATGGTAATTATTGTAAGGAACCGCTCATAGAGAATTACAGGAGGTAATGTAACTTGATAATTGGCAGAATGCAAAAAACAATCGGGTCAACAGCGATTATGCTTGCCATGTTCACATATTTGGTCCTGATCTTGGGTAACCGGGTTCCGTCTTTGATGGCGGCAGAGAACCTGATATATCTTTGCGGCTTTGAAGATGGTCTAAAAGGCTGGGAAGGGCTGCATACAGGTACGGGCGAAAATAGATTTGAGGCCTATGTTGATAAAGAAATCTTTCATAATAATTCTCCTGCTATCTCTATCAGGAGTATCCCCGGAGCCGAGGCGGATTATGCCTGGATAAGCAGAAAGGGTATTTCTGTTGAAAAGGGCGAAGTATATAAGCTCTCTCTCTATGTCAAAGCCGATAGCATATCCGGAATATCCGCGGTTCATCTCCATTGGCCGAATAAAAGAGGCTTTGATGCCTATGAGCTGACTACGGGAACGAATGATTGGAAAGAGTATGAGCTCTCTTTTATAGCGCAGGCGGATTTTCTCGATATTGCCTTGCTGCTATCGGGTAAAGGTCAGGTATGGTTTGATGATTTAAGGCTCCGGAAATCTTCAATACAGCAGATGGATAGTAAAACTATAATTAGAAAGCAAACGGTGTTTAATTATATTCCTAGACGTTCAACTCCTGATAGGCCTCTTGCAGGCATTACGCCTAATGAGAATAAAAAAGGCTATGTCGTCTTCCGCCGGGCAGAGCCGCGGGATCTTTATCCCGACAGTGTTCCTGACAGGGCAGAGGTGATTACAGGTTTACAGATAAAAGCTACTCCAGGAGAGTATGAGCCGGCGTGGTTTTCTATTTATACTTTGAAAGATCTGAAACATGTCAAAGTGACAATAATCGATGATCTGCGTCTGAAAGGCGGCAAAGCGACCATCGATAGGAAGAATATTGTTCTGAGAGCGGTAAAATGCTGGCCTCAGAGAACGAGCTGGGCTTCCAAATCATATTATGTCATCCCCGAACTCCTGGAGAAAAAGGATAGTGTTGAAGATATGGCCAAAGGAAGTGCGCAGACATTTTGGCTGACGGTTAGGGTGCCGGACGTAATAACTCCCGGAGAGTACTCTACGCGTCTTCTGATAAGCGCAGCCGGAGGCGGCAGCATAGTCCTTCCTTTGAAATTGTCGGTTCTTCCCTTTGAGCTTAAATCGCCGCCGGATAGATATTGGGTCATGTGGACCAGTGATTATGGATATGACAAGATGAGTCGAGAGGAATTAAGGAGAGAGCTGGCGGATATGAAAGAGCATGGGATAAACAGCGTTCTCTTCTTTGCGCCCGGCCTTGGGGATATCGGCTTCAAGCAGAAAGACGGGCAGATCATTTTCTCCTCGCTGAAACTGGCGGAGATTCAGGCGTTACGCAGAGAGTTGAAGCTGGACGGTCCTTTATTCCTGTACTGGGCCGGCGAGCTGGAGACAAGGGCGTTGAGCTTGATCGGAGAGAAGATCGGCCAGGTGGATCCGGATGCCCGGGAGATGCGGGAAGTGGTTAAAAAAGCTTTTTTAGCTGTAGACCGCTTTATCAAGGAGACTGGTGGAGAGGGTTATGGAGACTGGTATTATCTGGGTTGGGATGAACCTCAGCTCTGGTCCGGAGGGGGTAAGAGATCGCTATACGAACACGCTCTGGCCAAAGAGGCCGGTGTTAAATCTCTAGTAACCATAAGCGGGGGCGAATTAGCGAAAAAGCTCTCTTCCTATGTAACCGGTATGTGCTGGGCCGGTGCACCCGAATCTGAAGATGTAAACCGATTAAGAAAGCTTGGGGAGCAAGAGTATTGGTGGTACGGCAGCGGTGTTTATGATGGGCAAGAAGGCGGAATGATGCCTAATCGCTATCTTTGCGGATTTTTATTCCATAAGACAGGCGCTAAAGGGCAGGTCAGTTTTATATATACCAGAATGGGCGTAACCGGCGATCCATACGATGATTTTGATGGTGAAGACGAAGGCTATTCCGAGCCTAAGGACGGGATGATCGTTTATCCGTCTGCTGAGGGTCCTATGCCTACCTTGCAATGGGAAGGAATTAGAGAAGGGATAGATGATTATAAGTATATCTATACTTTGGAAACATTGATAGAAAAGGCCAAGAAAGATGATAAATCAAAGCTTCTGGCTGAGAAAATTGAGAAGCGCCTGAGCGGAATAATGGCATCCTGCCCGTGGGGGCAAGGAAACATAAACAGTGATAATGCAGCTTACCCGATATGCAGTAACCACAGGGCACAAAGCATACGGGAAGAGTGTATATCTTTGATACTCCAGCTGACAGGAAAGTGATGGTTAGTTTCGATATTATGAGAGGGATGAAGCGGATGAAAAAGACATTGTTTTGCGTTATAGTCGGCTATGTAATGATGTTATTCCATGTCCAAAGCGGCCTTTGTTTTTCGTTGGTAGAAGGCGGGAGTTCCAGAGCAGTAATTCTACTGGGAGATAACGCTACCTTGGTCGAAGAGCACGCGGCAGCCGAACTGACCAAATATGTAAAAATGCTCAGCGGAGCAGAGCTTGAAGTGGTTAAAAAGCCGGAGGCAGTAAGGAAAACCGATGTTATTCTCATAGGACGAAAAGAAACCAACCCTAAGATCGCCAATCTTGCTGACAAAGGCCTGATCAGGCTTTCATCCGATTATCCGGGGTTGGACGGCTTTATTATCAAAACGGTTTCTATGGACGGGAAGAACTTCCTGGTTATCGGCGGCTCAGAAGATAGAGGAACGTTATATGCCGTGTACCATTTTCTGGAGAAATATGCAGGGGTAGGGTTTTTCTGGGAAGGAGATAGAGTTCCGGCCGGGAGGGACAGGTTGTCTGTGGCCCGGATAGCTGTAGCCGAGAAGCCGCGTTTCAGCAGCCGAGTGTATATGCAGGAGTGCCCGTTCGCTTACAGCACCAGGACCTGGGATATAAACGATTGGATCAAAGAGATAGATTGGGCGGCTAAAAAGAGGCTGAACGCTTTGATGGTTCCCGAGGATAACTGGAATTTTCGTGTCTCCAGAGATGAAATAGTTAAAGAGGTTAAAAAGCGCGGTATAAAGCCGGTGCTCTTGGGTGAAGTGGCCCGTTTCGACCTCGTTACTCAAGATTTCATGGCCAAAAACCCGAAGAATAATTATGTCAGAATGCGCTGGTGCAGCGATCCTCCTTACTACGCGCTCCATCCGGGCGATCCCCTTTTTATGACACGGGGCCGGGAAGTCATAAAGAGGTTGGTGCAGAAATACGGGAGCGGCAACATATATTTCCTTTCGCCTTACGGCGAGCAGCAGATAATGGATCTGCCGGACGACAAGGTTACCGAGATCAGGCTGAAGTTTGCTGAGTCCGTATGGAAGATAATCCGGGCGGAAGATCCCGACGGCGTTTGGATGTTCTGGACCTGGCCGTTTATTACCCCTCCCTGGCCTCAGGATGATGTAAAACAGTTTTTGCAGCGAGTTCCGCTGGACAGTGCCTTTGTTTGTGATTCCAGCCAGCCGGAAATACCGGGGGATTATCATTATAAGAGATTCAACGGCTTTGAAGGGAGGAACTGGATACTCTCCATTATCGGCCTTTACGGTGGAGATGATTATCTTGGGGGCAATATCAGCGCACTCGTCCGGGACATCAAGAGTATCGCCGTCGACCGTGAGGCCGGGAATTGCCGAGGGATATACATATGTCCGGAGATAATCCATTACAATCCCCTCTATTTTGATCTGCTGGCAAAGCTCTCCTGGAATCCCTTAGCTGTTGATACGGGCGAATATTTAAAGGAGTATGCCATAAAACGGTATGGGAAAGAGAGTTATACCAATATGAAAAAGGCGCTGGATCGTCTGGTCAAAGCTGTCCATGGCGATATGAACGGCTCTGAAGCTTTGTATCAGCATCGCTTGAGCAGTTCAGGATTCCTGGCCATCTATCTTACCAATATGGCCAAGCAGGTGAACTCCTTTCTGCCTGCCCAGACGGTGGCTTTAAAAGAGGCCCTGACTTTTGCTCTGTCCGAGAAAGAGAAGCAGGCCGGCAATCCTTATTATATCAGAGACCTGGTGGACATAAGCAGGCAGTATATCACATCTCTTTTCAACCGTCATTTCCAGGAGTTGAATCTTCGTTACGCGGCTAAAGACCTGCCAGGTTTCAAGCAGGAGGCAGCGCATCTTCAAGTCCTTATGGATAGCCTGGAGGATATTCTAGCCACCTATCCACCTTATCAGATCAAGGGAGAATTAGTGAAATTACAGAGAACGCAAGATTTCGCTTCCCATGAAATAGCTATTAAAGACTCCATGCTGACCTTTGCCAGCAAAGAATGGTTGATTGACTATCCCAGCAAAGATATTTTCGAGTTGGTCAAGTATTATTATCGGCCGCGTGTGGACCTATATTTACGGACTATGAAAGCATCCTTGACAACAGGGAAAGCGGTTGATGATCAGGTGCTTGTAGCGGGGTACAAGAAAATAGAGGGAGATTGGCTGAAAACTCCCTTACTATCACTTAAAGGCGATCTTTATTCAAGCGAATCCACGGTGAGCGCTATTGCGGCGGCCATAGAGGATATAACAGTCAAGGAGAAGGCTTTTTCTCAACGGAAAGCGATAGCAGCATCCGACATAATCGATTTGAACAAGAGAGTAAAATTTAAAAGTGTGCTTTGGCAGGAAGATTTTTCCGATGTCAGTGATTGGAAGAGAACGCACTATACAGGCGGAGGCCTTGTCAGCGATGGTAAGACAGCCACGCTATCCTGCAAAGGAGGAACAGTAGTTTACGGAACTGAATTGAATGTTCAACCTTTAAAGCATCCTCTGCTGGCCTTTACTTTCAGGCAAAGCAGTGAAACCCGGCGCGGCGCTGCCGATTTTGTTGTATGGCTGACATGGGAAGACACCAGCGGCATAATCTGGAGAAATCGAATTTTTCAGCATGAGGTTATACCATATAATGAATGGGTTAACGTCTCGTTGGATTTGAAGAACATACTATCGACCCTTTCCATTCCCAAAAGCCTGAAGATGATAGAGATAGAGGGATTAGGCTCAGTTACGGAATGGGATGACATAAGGCTGGGTGAGAAGCAATAGGCCGGTAGGCCGGTGTTATTACTTGAATAAAGCAGAAACTTGAGAGTATAGTGGGGGGATCGGTATGATGAACCGTCGTATATTAATTATATGGTGTATTATTAGTGTCCTTTTGACAGCAGGTTGCGGCAAGTATTCCGGCTCAGGCTTTGATCGGGTGGAAAAGAGAGCGCTGATCCGTTATGAAAACTGGGAAGTTTATCCTGCACAACTGAAGTTGCATCAGCAGGTAGTGGATGCCTTTAATCATAGTCAGAATGAAGTTTATGTGAAGCTTGAGCCCGCACAGGGTGGCCCTAACAAAATAAAGGTTGAGATAGCCGGCGGCACGGCTCCGGATGTTTTCTATTGGTGTGATACTATTTTACCTCCGTTAGTTCAAAAGAATTCAGTAGCGGATCTGAGTCCGTTCATTAAGAAAGAAGGCGTGGACCTGGGACAGTACTTCCCGGCTTTGCTGGACGGTTTGCGCTATAATGGCGGTATCTACGGCCTGCCGATTTATTACGGCACAAACGCATTAGTATACAATAAAGATATCTTTGATGCCGCACATCTGCCGTATCCTGACAGCAAGTGGACCTGGAATGATTTCAGGGCAACCGCCAGGAAGCTTACCGTTAGAAAAGAAGGAAAGCCGGCACAATATGGGGCACTTCTTCCCGGATCCATGGATGTGGTTGAGAGCCTTGGAGGAAAGCTCTTTGATCCGGAAGGGAAGCATTGTCTGGCCGACAGCCGGGAGATGCGAGAAGGATTGCGATACTTACTTACATTACAAAATGTAGATAAATCAGTGCCTTCACTGGCGCAACTTGGAGGAGAGGTGGACAAGCTTAAGAACGGGTTGCAGATGTTTATGACCGGACGTATCGGGATGTTTATCGCCCCCTCCTTTATGCTGTCCTCCCTGCAGGATATTAAAGCCTTCTCTTGGGATGTGGCGCCGATACCGATAGCGGCCGCCGGTAAGAAGAGAGTCAGTGCCTTCTCTACCGGTACGCTGCATATATCCAGCCAGAGCCAGGTAAAAGAGGCCGCCTTCAAATTTCTGAAATTCGCTTGCGGGCCGGAGGGGACTGCCATTATGGGCAGAGGGAGAAATTGCATACCTCCTATCCCCGAGGTGGCGAAGAAGACGTTTTGTATGCCGCCTCCCGAGCATATCGGCGTCTATATTGATTCCATATACTATGCACGTCCGATACTTAAAGTAACCTGGGCTGATGAGTTTAGCAGCACGGTTTTCTCACCGGAAACAGAGCTACTTCTTATGGGAAAGCAGGATATAGAAAAGACCGTGCGTAATTTATCGGCTAAAGGACAAAAGTTTGCTGGAAAGGATTGACGGTATATGGAGCAATATTTATCAAATAATCAACGTCCTGACATCTATGTTATAAAGTGAGGAACGTATTATGAGTAAGAAGATATCGATTGTCCTGGTGTTTATGTTGTTGCTTATATCCATGTCAATGGCATATGGAGATAATCTTTCTCCGATTGGATATTGGAGCTTTGACGAGAGCAAGGACGGCATTTGCCCGGATAATTCCCCCAATAAGAATAACGGCAAAATTTACGGTGCTTCACAGGTTGAGGGAATAAAGGGAAGTGCGCTGGGATGCAATGGTATCGACAATTATCTGGAAATAACGCACTCCGATGATCTTAATCCTACCGGAGCTTTCAGCATTTCTTTGTTCGCAAAGCTAGAGCCTGTTGAAGAAGGGTATGCAGGCAGAACTATCCTGGGTAAACCGGGAACCGGCTATCTGGGTTCATATAGCATTTTTAGCAACAAGGATGGGACAGGGGTTATCTTTATGATGGCAGCCGGCAAGCAGTGCTTCCAGATAAGCGGCTCTGTTTCGCCTTATGCCTGGCACCATCTGGCTTTGGTCTATGATGGCAGCGAATTATACGGGTACATAAACGGGAAGAACATTGGTAAAAAGAGTATTTCAGGGAGCATAGATTTAAATATAAATAAGGATCCCTTAAGGATTGGCGGTGGAGTAAAGGAACGATCGTTTCGCGGTGCCATTGACGAGGTAAAGATATACAACCGTAAATTGAGTGAAGAAGAGATAAAAGATGAAAGCTCTTCGGTTAATATGGTAAAGAAGGCTCCATCCGCTAAAGAGCTTATCGCCTATTTTCCTCTTGACGAAGGTAAAGGGAATATAGCTCATGATCAATCTTCCATGCGTGCCAACGGCACCGTAATTAACGGTTTGTGGAGCAAAGCCGATGGCGATGCGTGCGGTTTGGAGTTCGACGGCAAGCGGACCAGGGTAGATATACCGCATCAGGATTATCTTAATTTCGATGATAGGATGAGCCTTGCCGCCTGGGTGAACTTAGCCGATCCTCTGGGCGCGAATGGGGTAATCAGCAAAGGCAGGGCAACTTACAGCGGCTATAACTTTTCTGTCATAAACAAGCAATTGGTGCTTGAGCTTTATGTGGAGGATAAAGGGAAGAGAACCCCTTGCCGAATAACCTCTGCGCCATTGATAGAGAGAGGAAAGTGGTATCATGTCGGCTTCTCTTTTGACGGCAAACAGGGGAAAACGATGCTTTATCTTAACGGCAAATGTGTGAAAGAGGCTAATACGTCCGGTAGGATATGTTACAGCCCTCCATTGGGCGACTATAACTATGCCGCTTTGCCCCTGGTCATCAGCGGGCTGGCTCCTTTCCCCGACATACATTACCAGTTTTCCGGCTTTATCAGAGAGGTAAAGCTTTATAATTATGCTCTCTCCCCAACGGAGATCAATCGGGATTATGAGAGCAATACAGCCATAGCCAAGCTTAAGCTGTTGACGGAGCATGCGAAATACCTGCAGGGATGCACATCCGGCCTTAAATGCAGCGTTACAGATGCCGACACAGGCAAAGCCATAAATGTCAAGGCTATGCTCCATAATGACAGCGGTATCCATTTCTTCCCGGAAGATATCTTTTCATACGGCAATGAAAAACGGGGCCAGTTCTATGCTTTCGGCAATTTTGAGATGAAGCTTCCACCTGGAAAATATAATATAGTTCTGTTGCGCGGCTTTGAATACGAGCCTCAGAAGATAGAGTTAACATTGGGCGATGGAGAGGAAAAGAGACTTGACATCAAGCTGAAAAGATGGGTTAACCTGCCGAATATGGGTTGGTACGGCGGAGATGAAGAACTGCAAACGATAGGTCACACGGAAAAACGTTACGATATGCTGCTGACCGGCGACAATATCGGCAACGCCTTCAAAATCTTTCAGGCGGAAGGGCTTAACTGGTTTCATATTGTCAGTGGTATGGATGGTGAAAGCCATAAATTATTGGATAATGAAACGTTAGCCGGCAGCGGACAGGAAGTAGGCAGCAGAGTTCTGGGGGATGTTATCTGCCTTAACGCCGATACAGGAAAAGCCGGATACTTTGCACAGCTGGATGCTCTGAGCGCACTTCAAGCTAGCGGAGGAGCAGCCACTTTTGCCGAGGAGATTCAGTATCCCATAGAGAAAGCTGTTTTTGTAGAATCTTGCCGGGGTTTGCCGGTAGCTGTTGCGCTCGGCAAGGTTAATTTATGGAGATATGCTTTCAAAGGAGAAAAGCCTATCGGGTATCGGTTTCTGAATGCCGGTTTCAGGATGGCGGCAACAGCTGCTACGGATTGCTACATTAATAATCCGGCTACAATTATTGCGCCGGGCTATTATCGGGCGTATACAAAGCTTAAAGAGCTTTCCTGGCAGGAAATAACGGATGCCTATAAAGCACAAAGGCTGTTTGTTAGCGACGGTCCGTTCGTGATTTTTAAAGCAAACGGTCGGGATATGGGCAGCGTTATTACCCTGCCGGAAGCCGGAGGGAGTGTTCGATGCGAGATAGAAGCGGGCCATCTCTATGGGGTGGAGAAAATAGAAGTGATTATGGATGGTAGAGTAGTAAAGACAATTACGCCTGATAGCAAAGAGAGGATATTCAGAACAAGCTATACGCAGCAGGTAAACACTACTGGCTGGTTGGCTGTCAGATGCTATGGCAGACGCGGGGAGTTTTTCGGCAACTGGGCGCATACCGCACCGGTATATATTCAGGTCGGTAAAAAAAGCATCAAGCCCTCGGAGGATGATATCGAATATTTTCTTTCCTGGATAAGCAACTTAAGAAAGGCTATTACCGGCCTGGCCCGTAAAGAGAAGTGGGCGGAGAGCATATATTCACCTTATTTGAAATACGTGGATGAGGCTGAACGTATCTATCAAGGCTTAAAGGCTAATCCCAGAAAATGGTAAGGGTAAAAACGGTGAGGAGGAAGAATAAGAATGTTTGCTAAGAGAAACGCAACAACAGTCGTATTGTTGATTATACTTATGACTTTATCGATATCGCCATGCTTGGCCGCACCCAGGAACATCATCCTGATGATCGGCGACGGCATGGGGCCGGATGTGTCAAAGGCTGCCGGAGCTTACAAGTTCGGCCCCGAATACCATGCTTTCGGCGGACAGAGCTATCTGGTCATGGAAAAATTGAAGAGCCATCTCTATGTCACTACCTTTTCTATCGAGGGAAAATATGATCCCGGTTGGAATAACGGCAACAAAGAGTACCCCAAAAGGAGGCCCACAGATTCAGCCGCGGCAGCTACGGCTCTGGCTACGGGAGTAAAGACGTTCGATGGCGCCATCGGAGTCGATCAGCAGAAGAAGCCGCTGGTCAATATTATGGAGATAGCCAGGCAGAAGGGATTAAAGACCGGTGTGGTCACTACCGTTCCGTTCTGCCACGCTACCCCCGCATCTTTTGCTGCTCACGTCGGCAACCGCAGTGACTATAACCTCATCGCCGGACAGATGCTGTTTGAGTCCAAGCTCGATCTTATCATGGGAGGCGGGCATCCCGAAGCGTTTAAAAAGGGGCAAGAGTACACCTATCTGTCCCAGGATGACTGGGTATCGCTCAAGTCCAGTTCCACTCTCTACAAACTGGCCGAAAGTCGGGAAGATTTCAAGGCGTTGGCCGAAGGAGCTAAACATGCTAAAGTATTCGGGCTGTTTAAGGGAGGATCTCTGAAATACCGTTTGGCCGATGGTTCCGGAGCCGCCCCGGATCAACCGACCCTGGCAGAGATGACTGCGGGAGCGTTGTCGGTATTGGAAAAAGGAAATGGTTTTGTTCTAATGGTGGAAGGGGGAGCCATAGATTTTGCCAATCACGCTAATAATTTGAATCAATCCATAGGCGAAACTTTAGGCTTCGATGAAGCTGTAGCTACGGTGATCAACTGGATTGAAACGCATGGCGGTTGGCAGGAGAACCTGTTGCTGATTACCGCTGATCATGATACGGGCTATATGCACAATGTCAAGCCCGGGCCGGCGGGAACGCTGCCGACGGTAAGCTGGGGCACGGACGGCAAATGGCTTAGTCATACCAACAGGCTGGTAGATTTGTATTACCAGGGAAGCGGCAGCGAGATCTTGGAGAAACTGGCACGAGAGCTCCTCGATTTTGAACGGGGGAAGGTCAAGGTTATCGACAACACCGATATCTTCAAAACGATGTTTGAGGCGCTAAAGGCCGGTAAGCCTTCAGCTGATGCCGGCGCTTATAGTCTGCGCCGGGCCGCTTGATGCGGAGGTGCGACCGGATGTCTCCGAGATCTTTAGAGGAAACATGTATCAGACCGGCACCGGATTTCAACCAGCTCCGGCGCGTTCTTCTGCGTGACGGCAAGCCGGACTTTATCCCGTTTTATGAGCTGCTGGTGGATATTCCTGTCCAGGAACGTTTGCTGGGAAAGAGTATTGCCTGTGCGGCCGATACGGTGGAGTTCTATTATAAGGCGGGGTACGACTGTCTGCCGGTGTGGGGCAAGGTAGACATGCCGTTGGGAAGCCTCATCGATCGTTCGCAACGGTATCCGATAAGTGACAGGAAGAGCTTCGAGGAGTATCCCTGGCCCACAAAGGATTCTATTTCATATGCGGAATTCGACCAGGTGTCTCAGGTATTGCCGGAAGGCATGATGGTCACCTGCAACAGCGGATTAAGCGGTTTCTTTGAATGCCTACAATCTCTGATCGGCTTCGAGCCGCTCTGTTTTATGTTGATCGATGACCCGGAGCTGGTGCAGGCGGTATGCAGCCGCCTGGAGGAGATATT
>JAQUEL010000117.1 GCA_028685295.1 bacterium | reverse complement strand
TGAATAACACGGCCTATCTCTTCTTCACGGCCTATGACCGGATCCAGCTTCCCTTCTTCAGCCAGCATGGTCAAATCCCTGCCATACGTGTCAAGCGCCAGCGTAGCGGTTTGCCGCTGCTTTTGCGCCGTCTCAGCCGGGGCCATCAATTTGGCCAGATGCTGTCGAGCCTTCTTTAGATCGACCCCCCGCTTAGCCAGAAGCTTGGCTGCAGTGCTCTGTTTTTCATGCAGCAGACCGAGCAGCAGATGTTCGGGACCGATATAGCCATGTCCCATACGCCTGGATTCATCCAAAGCCATATCCAGCGCATGCTTAGCATCAGGTGTTAATCCGCCCTGGGCTATAGACCGTACAGAGCCGCTGACGACCGTTTCTATTTCCTTCCTTAGATGCTCTACATCTACACCCATAGATACCAGAGCCTTAGTCGCCAGATTATCCGGATCGCGGACTATACCCAGCAACATGTGTTCAGTACCAAGGTAATTATTTTTGAGGCGCCTGGCTTCCTCTCGTGCCTGTTCAAGAGATTTTCGGCTTCTGTCGGAATAGCGATCGACCGCCCTACCGCCGCGAGGGAAGAACATGGAGAATAGTTCTTCCAAGGAAAACTCACCCCTTCCAAAGGGGTTAAAAGCGATATCTCCGCTCTCTCCTACAATACCCTTCTCACGAGCGCATCTTTCACATAACCAGAGTTCGCTGACCTCTCCGCCACTAATCTGAGTAAAATGAACAGTGGCCTCTACAGCATTACATTGCTGACATAACATTCTTTTTATATCCCTTTATCTTGTTTTTAGTCTAAAACTCGGATTTATTGTCGTTGATCCAGTTGTATCGGCATCTCGCCCACAGTAAGGGCGACAAGCCTGCTTGCCTTATCACGGATGACCATAAGCGTAATCTTATCGCCAGGCTTCATACTACGTATCTTTTTAATGAAGGCCGCCGTATTATCAACACTCTTACGGTTCATCTCCGTGATAATATCATACGGCTTAAGGCCTGCATTGCCAGCCGGGCTGCCAGGATAAACCTGGGCTATGATTATACCCCTGGTATCGGCAGCCAACCCCAGATTAGCAATCATATCCCGGTTAAGATCCTGAACGGCTATACCCGCCCAGGGACGCACAACCTTACCCTTATCAACAAGCTGGTTCACGATAGTCTTGACCTCATCGACGGCAATGGCAAAGCCTATTCCCTGAGCTCCTTGAATCATAGCCGTATTGATGCCGATCACTTCGCCGCGGATGTTGACCAGCGGACCGCCGGAGTTGCCGGGGTTAATGGAAGCATCCGTCTGAATAAAGTGATCATACAGCTTACCTTCGGCACCCATAGAACGTCCGGTGGCACTGATAACGCCCACCGTAACGGTGTGCTGGAATCCCAGCGGATTGCCGATGGCTATAGCCCACTCGCCCGGTCTTAGCCTGGAAGAATCGCCCAGCCTGGCTGTGGGAAGATTATCTCCGTCTATCTTGATAACGGCAATATCCGTTGTGGGATCGGAGCCGGTCACACGGCCGGTGAACTTCCTGCCGTCAAGCAGCGTAACTTTAATATCCTGAGCCCCATGAATAACATGCTCATTGGTCAGAACCAGCTTGCCCTTATCCGTCTGGACTATTACACCGGACCCCTGGCCTTTTTGCGGAACTCTACGCGACGGGGCACCATCGCCGAAGAAGAAATTGAACGGACTGCTGATGCTGGGCCGCTGTACCATAACGGTGGTGTCTATGTTGACCACCGCCGGGCGAACGGCCTCGGCTGCCCTGGATATGGCCTCGCCGGAAGCCACTTCAGCAGCCGTGGGAGCCGATAGCGGCGGAGCGGATTGGTCAAACACAGAGGTTTTGAGCGGCAGTTTTCCTCCCAGCAAATAACCTCCGCTGATGAAAATGATACCGAGTAAAATGATATAGGCAACAAACAGGCGCACTCTGGATTTAGGCATCAATGTCTCCTCCATAGTTCAAAGGCATTCTGAATTCAACATATATTATAACAGCCCTTCCATTTCCTGCAACAGCAAGATATTGCCCACTTTCCTGCATAATCTTTCATCGGCAGTTATCAATGAACAGTTATTAGCCAGAGCCCTTACGGCAAAGAAGGTATCATAGATGGAGATACCGTTGGCGGAGGATAGCTGGACAGCCTTCTCTTATGGCATCAGATAACACTAAAAAATAAGGCTGTCCAGCGGTTATTCGGGAGTAAGGTGTTGCCTAAGGGAACTACCTGCAGTGTTACAAGAAGAGTATCAGATGGCCGGCGGAGCGGCCGGAATTTCCCGCAGCCTCAGCAGGGCCAGGTCCTTGGCTTTGGCTTCCAGCATGACGTCGAATTCCAAACCTGTAGTTTCTCTGATAAAGAAAGCAACCTCAAAAGGGTTAATGTAATCGGAATGGCCGGCATAATCGGGCGGCAGCAGTTCCGTGAACTTACGTCCACCCTCTTTGCGCACTACCTCCTTCATTTCGGTACGAGGGGAACTGAAATGGATTTTCGGTCTTCCTCTGCCCCGCCATGTGCACAGGCAGGTTTTCAGGGCGGGCCGCAGAGCAAGCTCTCCGGGGTTGTTGAGCATGTGGTGCAGGTAATCGAACACCAGCCTGACGCCGGTAGCTTCATGAAGGCGCAGGATATCGGCTACGCTGAAGAGACGTTCGTCGTTCTCCAGCACTACCCGCCGTTTGGCAGCCTCCCCTAACCCGGCATAGCGGCTGGCAAAGCGCCCGATGGCTGCCCCGCGATCGCCGTAGAGCCCACCGACATGAGTGACCACCACAGCTTCATCGCCCAGGCCCATGGCATCCAGAATGGCGGACTGAGCCTCCAGATCGCGGGCCGCCTTGACGGCGATGTCCTCATCCGTAGAATTGAGCACCACAAACTGCGATGGGTGCAGGCTCAGCCGTATATCCAGACGGCGGGCTTTAGCCCCAAAGGCCGCCAGGTCGGCGGCGCATTCCTCCAATTGGCGGTGAAATTGCGGCAGTTCAGGGTGAGTCAGATAGGGGGCGATATCGGAACTCATGCGATACATGCGGATATTGTTTTTATCCAGGTAATCGAGGATCCTGTCTAGATAAGCCAGGCTGACGCTCAGATGCGGCCCGCTCTGCCAGCGCCTAGTATCGTGAGAGGGCAGGCCGCCACCTCCCAGCACCTTGACGGCAAAACCCAGTCTGCCGGCAAAGAAATGGATTTGGCCTTGTTGGGAAAATCCTAAGGCATTCATAATATCTTCTCCGTCGTTTCCGGAAAGAGTATTATAGTTATACCAGGTCAGACATTGAACCTGAATTTGATGATATCCCCGTCTTGAACAGGATAAGTCTTGCCTTCCAGGCGGAGC
>JAQUEL010000051.1 GCA_028685295.1 bacterium | reverse complement strand
TCGAATGGCGGCAGAGATGGACATGTGCGGTGCCAGTCAAAGCGGGACAGATGTTTGAATGTGCGGGCTGGATGAAGACGGAGAAGGCTACGGGGGCAAGCTATCTGGTGGTCTACTTTTATACCAGGGATAACGAGCCGGTGGCGGAGCACAGAAGCGTGGAACTATCCGGCTCTATTGATTGGCGGAGAGTTTCTTTCCGAACGGAAGTTCCGGAGCAGGCTGAAAAAGTGCTGGTTGCCTGTCGCAGCGACGGAAATGACGGAGCGGTCTGGTTTGATGATCTGGAATTAATCCGTCTTTCGTAACAGCTTTTTATGGGCTGTAGGACAGGATTAATAATGGAAGAGTTGCAATCAGAAGGGGGTAATTGCAGTGAAAAGATATTTCGTATTGATGATCTTTCTTGTGGTGTGGTTTACCTTATCAGCATGGGCGCAGACTGATGCTAGAGAGAATATTATACCCAATCCAGGATTTGAAGATGGAGTTAACTCACCTAAGGATTGGGTAGCAGTCCTGGGGAGAGGTGATATGTCCAGGCGTGTCAACTTGGAATGGACCTCAGAACATGCTCATTCAGGAGAGCGGTTGCTCAAGATTTCAGCGACAGAGAATCCGGGCCGAACTTTAGGATGGATGATTGATGAAAAATATCAGGTTGAAGTCAAAGGTGGTTCAAAACTAAAGGTCTCTGCCTGGATGAAGACTGATAATGTAGTTATGGGTGAAACCGATTACAATACGCCGGTGGTTGTTCTACGAGCCTTTGATGCTGGCGGCAAGATACTGAAGCAGTATTGGATAGCTAGAGCTGTTGCCAAGGCAACAGACTGGACAAAATATGAGAGCCAATTTCAACTCCCGGACAGCGCTTCCAGAATACAGCTTTTATGCGGTTTGAGCTGTTGCACCGGCACAGCGTGGTTTGATGACCTGTCTGTTATCATTACCGATGATAGATTACTGCCTGATGCAGTCTCCTCGGCTCTGTCTGGAGCCACGGCTGTCGGCGAAATAACAAGACCAATTATTATTCCCCAACCCTGGAAGGAGCATTACGGCCAACAGACGATTCCTTTGAAGAAAATAACTTTGGTTGTTGGGCAGAATAGTAAAGATGCGCATTTCATAGAGGAGTTATGCACCTTTCTTAAGGATAAGACGAGGGAAGAAACCCCGGTGCTTTCATTGGATGATGATCTTACCGCCTGTAAAAATATTATCCTGGCAGGTAGACACGATGATACTCCCCTGATAGGAGAATACCTGCGCAGGTTTAAGATACCGGTTAATTGGTCCGATTTGGGCGATCAGGGATATGTTCTATCAGTCGGACGGCTATTCGACAAAAACGTCATACTGCTGACCGGAAATACCTGGCAGGGTGTTTATTATGCCGTGCAATCTTTCAAGCAGTATCTTGTCAGCAGCGGTGACGGCTATATGTTGTTGGAAGGAACAATAATAGATAAACCGGATTTTATCCGACGCGGGCTGGTGCCAGGAACGATGAGCCTTAGTCGCATCGATAAATGGATGGTTCCCCTGAAAATGAACATCTTCTTCGGCCCGTCGCATAATGTCATTACGGGCTCCTATGAGTGGTGGAAGCCTTTTACCGATGCCCAGAAAGGACAGATGGCTGATTTCGTCAGGAACTGTGAACAGAGGTTCATTATACCGGTTGCTGCCGTCAGGCCCGATAGAGGCTATACCAGACGTATCAGATTCTCCGATCCGCAGGATATCGAGGCTCTTAAGATACAACTTAAGGATTATTATGGTTGCGGTTTCAGATGCTTTCACTTGGCATTTGATGATGGGCCAATACAACTGGAATATGCTGAGGATAAGAAGAATTTTGCCGGGCTGGCCGCGGCACATTATTCCTTGGCAGATACGCTGTACCGACAACTCAAAAGCATCGACCAGAAGAATAGATTGTATATTACTCCTAAACACTATAATAACCCACTGGAATGGAGCCCTGGACAGAGAGATTACATGAAGGTGCTTTCGGCCCTTCCTCAGGAGGTTGTTTTTAACAATGCAGGCGTGAGTACAGCAGAAGCAGCGAGTAAGTTCGTTGAAATCACCGGCCGCAAACCCTTCTACTGGGATAACTGGGCTACCGGTTTCGAGACCATGAAGCCGGTACCGGTTATAGTGCCTGCTCCTGCCGTCCGTAACGACAGGAAGATGGCTGAGCTTACGCAAGGGTATATGTTCCCATTAATAGACAAAGAGATGATCTGGTATCTGGCCAGCGATTATATGTGGAACGCTTCGCGCTTTGATCCGCAAAAATCCGTTGCCAGAGCCGCGGCCAAGATATTCGGCAGCGAGGCTCTGCAGAAGTTGCAGAACTATCAGAAATTAGCTGATGAGACCTTCAGCTTAGCTTTATCCGGCGATACCCGGGAAGAGAGGCTCCTAGCGGCTGCGAAGCTGACCGAAAGGTTCAAACAAGGCCTGTCGGCTCTTAAAGGAGTAATTCTCGATGATTTTTACCGGGAGATAGAGACAGGGGTGACGGGCCGTATTCAACTCCTGGAGAAGGTTCTGATACCGCAGTTACAGGAGAAACCCTTCCCGGTGGATGTTTACCGGGTAGACCGTGCCCCTGTTATAGACGGAAGGCTTAACGATGCTTGCTGGAAGACGGCTGTTACGCTTGAAGGTTTCAGCATGCCTCTGACAGGTGCCGTCAAGGTAAGCCCTGCCAGAGAGCAAACAGAGGCACGGTTATGTTGCGATGATAAGTATCTCTACATAGCTTTCATCTGCCATGAACCTGCTATGCTGCAGCTAAAGGCTTTGATGACTGCATCGGACAGTGAGGTCTACAGCGACGATTGCGTGGAAATTATGCTGGGCGATGACCGTGGGGCTTACTATCATCTGGTGATAAACTCTCTGGGTACGGTTTACGACGCCCAGAAAACAGATAAGAGTTGGAATAGCGGTATGAAGGCAGCGGTTTCCCGTGAGAAGGGTGCCTGGGTGGTAGAGACGGCCATACCGTTGGCTGTGATCAAACAGAAAATAAGCGCAACAAAGATGCTGAACTTCAATCTGTTTCGGACCAGATATGCCGGGGGTAGGCCGGAATACAGTTCTTGGTCGGTGGTCGAAAGGAGCTTTCATGCACCGGAACGTTTCTGGCGTCTGCGTTTTGCTGGATAGAAACGGGCGAAGGACTGGTAGTTATGCTCAATGAGTAAAGGACGGCAGAGGCGATAATGCAACAGGGTTTCGTCAATATAATCAACTTCATTCGCGGCACCGAGCCCAGGAATCCGGATTTGGATCTGCTTGAGCCGGTGATCGAACAATCGCGTCTTATTAAGAAGCATGGCTTGCCGGCTACCTGGCTGCTGCAGTATGATGCGCTGATCAATGACAACTTTACCTCCGTGCTTAAGCGCTTGGATGGACGGCAGGAGATAGGCATCTGGTTGGAAATGGTGCAGCCGCTGGTAGAGCGGGCCGGCCTGCCCTGGCGGGGACGTCCCGGTTATGCCTGGGATTGGCATGCGGATATATCTTTTCCCATCGGCTATACCCCGTCTGAAAGAGAAAAGCTGACGGATATCTTCATGGCCGATTTCAAGGAGATCTTCGGATATTACCCACGCTCTGTCGGCTCATGGATAATAGATGCCCATCTGCTTTCTTATCTCTTTGATCGCTACGGTATTACGGCTGCCTGCAACTGCCGGGATCAATGGGGCACCGATGGTTATACTCTTTGGGGAGGCTACTTCAGCCAGGCTTATTATCCCAGCCGTATGAACTCTCTAATGCCGGCCCAGCATACCGAAGCTCAGATAGACGTGCCTGTTTTTCGTATGCTGGGCAGCGATCCTATTTACCAGTATGATGCTAAAATAGAGGAGAATGGGCAAAACGTATTTACGCTGGAGCCTGTTTACAGCGTATCTGGAGCTTCATCCGAATGGGTGAGCTGGTTCTTTGAGACAATTTTGGACGGTCCTTCACTTACTTTCGGATATACTCATGTAGGCCAGGAGAACTCCTTCGGCTGGCCGGCGATGTCTGAAGGATTGACCTATCAGGTGGAATTGGTGGCACAATTGGCTGCTGCCGGCCGGCTGCAGGTAAAAACCCTGGCGGAGACAGGCGAAATATTTCGTTCCAGGTATAGATTAACGCCGGCATCAGCCGTTACCGCTCTCAGCGATTGGCAGGGGCAGAGGCGTAAATCGGTCTGGTATTGCAGTCGTTACTACCGGGCAAATTTCTTTTGGGAGAACAAGCGCTTCCGGATACGCGATATTCACCTGTTCGATGAGAACTACCGGGAGCGCTATTTGGAGTCAACCTGTACTACTCCAGGTTGTACATACGATACTCTGCCCGTAATGGAAGGTTTTTTGTGGAGTAATGATCGTTATGATGCCGGTATACGGCTGGTGGAGGTATTATCTGGCGGGCAATGCCGTGAAATACAGGGGCTGGATATTGATGTAAAGGATGGAACAGGCGAACTCAGTATTTCCTGGAATTGCGAAAGAGGCATCAAGGCAAATATGACCTGTTCTCCGGAGAGATTACGTTTCTTGCTTGATCCAGCGGATACGGCCTGGGGCCTGCATATCAGCTGGGACGGCTCCAAAGAGATCGCCATCACTGAAATTGAAAAGCATTGCTTGAGTTGCCGGCATAACGGCTATGCTTATGAAGTGTTATGCCCAAGGGGAAGGATTGTCAAGGATAGCGATTCTTCCATACTTATCGTACCCGATGTTAATGAAATCATACTCTGTTTCAGCACCCGAGGATCATTGCTGGAAGCAGACTTATACACTTTAGCGCAGTATAAAGAATGTAGGGAAAGAGGCTGATAAAAGAAATGAAGATGAAGGTCGGTTCGTTTTACTATCTGGCGGTAATATTCTGTCTGGCAATATTACTCCCCGGCTGCGGAGGCAACAAGGTTGGCGATCAGGGTAAGATAACGGTTGTTATTGCTTGTACCTATAACCCTATAGACATCGGCTGTCAGATCATAGATAAATCTTTAGATGAGTTTATGAAGCGGAATCCGGATATCAAGGTAAAGAAGATATGGCTTACAGAGCAATATAATGCTAAGTTGCTGACTATGATAGCCGGCGGCAATTCTCCTGATATCTTCAGAGTATCGCCTGATTATATTCCTACTTTTGCCCAGAAAGGCATTCTTGAGCCGCTTGATAAATATATTGCCAAAAGCAGCGTATTTAAGCTGGATGACTTCTACCCTCAGGTGCTGTATAAATATAAGTATAATACACAGCATAAGACTATAGGCAAAGGGCCGATATACGGTTTTGGAACCGACTGGTCCAGCGATTACACTTTATTCTACAATAAGGATATGTTTGATAAAGCCGGATTGTCGTATCCCACCGGGAGCATGAGTTGGGCGGAGTTTCGGCAGACGGCGCTCAAGCTGACAAGGGTGGGAGATAGCGGGAAAGAGTTTGGCTGCCGCCTTGTAGATGTTATCCCATTGATTTATCAAAATGGGGGGAGCGTATTCAGTCCGGACGGCAAGAAATGTTTACTGAACAGCCCGCAGGCAGTAGAGGCTTTTCAGTATCTGGTAGACCTGCGAATAAAAGATAGAGTTATACCATCTGCCAGCGATATGCAAGCCCAAAATCAGTTACAGCTTTTTCAGACGGGCAGGCTAGGTATGTTTTTATCCGGGAGGCATTTCGTACCAATAATGCAAAAACAGATCAAGGGCTTGAATTGGGGAGTAGCTCCCGGAATCCACCAGAAGAAGAGAATAAACATGGTGATAGGGCCTTTTGGCTGGGTAATAAGCAGCAAAACGAGGCGCAAGGAAGCTGCGTGGAAGCTGATGGAACATCTGGTGGTAGGTGACGGTGTAAAAGAACTGGCCAGGGCAGGCTATAATATCCCGGCGGTTAAAAAGATAGCCGAATCAGATATGTTTCTCAGCAATCCCAATCATCCTGCTGGTATAAATAAAGTGTTTATGGATGAAGTGAAGTATACGGTACCGAGTCCTCTGACGCCGTATGCTCCTACAGACCGGTGGCAGGGCATAATAGCCGGTGAATTGGAATTAGCCTGCTTGAAGAAACAAACGGCACAGCAAGCAGCATGGAATGCTACTCGCAAGATCAACGAATTACTGGCTGAGAATATCGGAAATAAGCAATAAAAACATGCGAACGAAGAGGTTTGCTGAAACTTGATTGGAAGCATAATGGTATCGGCATCAACAGTTGCCGGCCCATGCCGGAGTAGATTCTGCACGCTGGTAATTGCAGCTTCAGCCTAAGAATTTAGCCCTTTGATAACTTCAGCTCATATGCTCAGCTTCGTGCTCTCTAAATACCCGTGCTTGTCGCAGGCTGTGCAGGGGGGCCGGGATACTGCCTGTAAAAAGCAAGAAGGTTGATAGGATTGAATTCTGATGCCGACCACTTACATTCAATGGCGATTGGATAGAAGCGCCGATGCGCCATGACTGTATGCAGGCATAGTTCGTTCAATATGAAATGCTCTCATAGCATATGAAGATGGCATGGGCATCCTTATCTGGAGCGATAATCTCTGGGTGAACAGCCGTAATATGCTTTAAATACCTTCCTGAAATAAGAGCTGTCGGTAAACCCCATTGACCGTGCCACTTCAGATATATTCAAGCGGTAATCGGAGAGCAGCTTGGCAGCATTCTGCATGCGCACTTCATTGATATAGCTTGAGAGAGTAAAACCGCTTTCCTGGCTGAAGACACGCGAGAGATAGTAAGTGCTGATATTCAGTGCGGTGGCAATCTCTTCCAGAGATACCGGGCGGCAAAATTCTCTTTGAATGTAGTTTTTGGCCTCATTCATAATCCAGGTGCGCCTGTCTCCGCCTGCAGTCGCAGCAGAGGGGGTGTCGTTATCAATACAAATGGAAGCTTCCTGGCATAGATAACAGATAATCCTCAGCAAGGATGCGGCTACCAGTTGCCGGTTGAAAGGCAGGCCCAGGACAAAATCCTGGTAGAGCGTATGAAATTCAGCGCTGATCTTCTGCCGGATGCCGGAATTCTGCGTGGTCAACTGCGACGGGAGAAAGCTCTTCAGTAATCGGGATTCTCCAGCCCAATGGAACTGGGCCAGGTAGACCTCAAAGGGTTTGTTTTGAGCAAAGATATCGCGGTGCGGCATGTTGGCAGGAAGGTAAAGAGTATCGCCTTCACCGGCAGTAATGGAGTATTCTGCAGTTCGGATTTCAACATTGCCTTGCAGAACATACATAAGCTCGGTACAGGAATCGGTATGCTCTTCTCTAGCCCACATTACATCGAAGTTGGAGCGTCCGATGGAAGTCGGTATGGGTAAGACAAGATCATCAATTTTCCTAAATAGTTCTTTTTTGTTACTCATCTTAACATACAAAACATCCAAATGTGCTCAAGTATTCAAACGTTCCGGATGTCCAAAAACTTTACATGCACTCAATATACATACATGTTCCATAAGAGCTCTGCTTATCCCTGCAAGAGAATAGGTCCTTGAGAGCAATAATTTACCTCTATTAACAACATCTTCTATCTTGTTCGCATAATCGGCTCAGGTATAATCGAAGCAGAAGGGGTGGTTATTATGCAGGAGCTGGCAATTTATGGTGGCGCAAGGGCTATACAACCGGAAGAGGTAAAGTCTTGGCCTCCAGTGGATAAGAGTGACGAGGAACTGGTCCTGGATGCGCTTTATGCCAGGAATCAGACCAGGGGCAAACATAATCTGGAATTCGAGAAGGAGTTTGCCGCCTGGAACGGCAATAACTATGCTGTTTTCACCAATAGCGGCACGGCGGCGCTGCATATGTGTATCGCCGGATGCGGTATCGGAGCCGGTGATCATGTGCTGGTGACGGCCTATTCGTGGAGCTCCAGTGCCACCTGCATCTTACACCATGATGCTATTCCTGTATTCGTCGATATCGATTTTGACACCTTTTTGATAGATCCCGACAAGATAGAAGCGGCCATTACACCGCGAACCAAGGCGATTATCGTCGTTCAATTGCACGGACTTTGTGCTGATATGGATGCTATCAATGCCATTGCCGCGAAGCATAACCTTTATGTTATTGAGGATGCCTGTCAGGCCCATGGCGCTGCTTATAAGGGGCGGAAGGCCGGTACTATGGGGCATTGCGCAGCCTTCTCTCTGAACCAGAACAAGTGCCTGAGCTCCGGAGAGGGTGGTATCTTTGTTACCGACGACGAAGAGATTTACCAGAACGCCTGCAAGCTGTGGAGCTTTGGAGAGACTGCCCGGCCGGAACAGTCGCGTGATTATCACGCTTATGCGCTTGGCTGGATGTA
This sequence comes from bacterium, assembly GCA_028685295.1. Taxonomy (GTDB): domain Bacteria; phylum UBP13; class UBA5359; order UBA5359; family UBA5359; genus UBA5359. Next base: position 5,889 of record JAQUEL010000051.1, on the reverse strand, counting down.
TCGCAACAATGAGCTTACGGCTGCCTTTGCCCGTGCTCAGTTGAAGAAATATGATTATTATTTCGATACGCTGCGTGCCAACGGTGATTATCTGCAGGATAATCTTGGCGGTATCAAGGGCCTGTTGCAACCTTACGTTCCCGTTGATTGTGTGCACAATTGGTATAATTATAACCTTCGCATTGACTTTGATGCTTTGAGTATCAACGATAATAGACCATCTTTTCGGGATGCGGTCTGTGCCGCTATTGCCGCTGAGGGAGTTGCCTGTAGTGTTTGGCAACGATTTATTCTGCCGGAGATGACCGTATTTCAGGCAAAGAATGCTTACGGTTATGGCTATCCATGGAGCATACCAGGTGCAGATGAAGGCATTGATTACACACCGGAGAATTATCCTAATGCACTCCGCTATAGTGAGTGCCACATGTCCATGGTCCAAACGTTACGTGCACCTAACGGACTGGATATCGCGGCCAAGGTAGTCACAGCAATCAGGAAAGTATTCGATAATATAGGCAGGATTGATCCGGACAGGATCCTTCAGACAAGGCAGTAATGGAAATAAAGGAGCGCTTATCATGACATTGGAGACTATTTTGATTGGATGGGCCGGCGTGGATGTAACGCCCGACAAAGCGGTAACTCTGGCGGGACAATTTAATATCAGGGTTTCCGAGAGGGTCCACGATCCGGTAACCGCCACGGCACTGGCTTTGGACAACGGTTCCGCACAGGCGATAATAGTTTCGCTTGATGCTGTCAAGGTAAGCGATTATGTGCGAGATAGATGCCGTAATCGGCTCGGTGTTCTCCTGCCGGAATTTAATCCTGAGAACCTGTTTATCAGTGCTACTCACACCCATACCGCACCCACACAGGCTGTAAGCAAATATCCTGTGCTGAACGATCCGGCGGTCATGACTCCTGAAGAGTATTCCGACATGCTGGTGGAGAAGCTGGCTTGTGTCTGTGCGGAAGCATGGAAGGGGCGTAAGCCCGGGGCTGTGAGCTGGGGCAGAGGTCAGGCGGTCGTCGGTTTTAATCGTCGCCTGACATACTTTGATAACAGCTCCAGAATGTACGGCAAGGCTGATGATCCACAGTTTTCACATGCTGAAGGCTATGAAGACCACGGCGTAGATATGCTCTTTACTTATGATGATCGTCTTAACCTGACGGGGATGATCGTCAATCTGGCTTGCCCTTCGCAGAGGACTGAAGGTGAAAACTTTGTTTCCGCCGATTTCTGGCATGAAACCAGGAATGAAATCAGAAAAAGGCACGGCCGCAACCTCTTTATCCTGCCGCAGTGCTCTGCTGCCGGAGATCAATCACCGCATCTGCTGCTGCACAAGGCGGCGGAGACCAGAATGAGGCAGCTGAAGGGATTGGCGGATGGCTCCATTCCAGGACTTGGACAGAGGCAGGAGATTGCCTTGCGTATAGCCGCTGCCGTAGACGAGGTTCTGCCTCTGGCGGCCAGGGATATTCGCAGGAAGCTGCTCTTTATTCATAAAGTATCGACTATCGATCTGCCGGTGCGGAAGATCTCCCTTGAAGAGGCGCAGTACTGCAGGCAGCAGCTAAAAAGCCATGAAGATGCTCTGGCAAAGTGCGAGAAGAATCCCCGGGCTTCCGATTACTCCACACATTATAGAAAGGTCAGATATTACATGGATGCGCTTGCTCGCTTTGCAGAGCAGAGAGAGAGACCCGTCTTGCCTGTGGAATCGCACGTTATTCGTCTGGGGGATATAGCTTTTGCCACCAACCGTTTTGAATTATATCTGGACTTTGGCCTTAGGATAAAGGCCCGTAGCCGGGCGGTTCAAACCTTTGTGGTTCAATTGGCTGGAGAGGGAAGCTATTTGCCGACAGCCCGTGCCATAACCGCCGGCAGCTATGGCGCAGGAGCTCCCGATAATCTGGTCGGTCCGGAGGGTGGCCAGACTCTTGTTGAGGAGCAGTTAAAGGCTATCAATGCCATGTTTGCCGAATAATGTGAAAAACTTTAAGGTCCTCAGTCGCCTGAATGGAGCGCATATCATGAAGCTATCGATGATGACCTATACCATGGCCCGTCAGGGGTATGACGTGGAAGACTTTATCAAAACTGCAACGGACTGCAGGCTTGACGGCATCGACTGGGTTACGACATATGGGCGTGATCCCAAAGAACTGCGAAAGATGAGCCATGATGCCGGGTTGCCGGTGGTATGCCATACCTTCTTTTTACATAAGCTGGCAAGGCGGGAGCAGGGATGGCTGGATGAAGTGAAAGAGTCATTGGAGAATGCCGTTATCCTGGAGGCCCCGGTCGTCATGATACCGCCTCGTTCTCATCCCGATATCACCGATCGCACTATCTGCCGCAGGGAATGGATTGAGGTTTTGCAACAGGTGGTTCCGCTGGCTGAGGCTGCCGGAGTAATCGCAACGGTAGAGAATTATCCAGGAAAACAGAGCCCCTTTGTTACTGCCGAAGATTTTTTTGAAGCACAGGCGGAGGTGCCGCAGTTAAGACTGACATACGATAACGGTAACGCCGCCAGTGGCGAGAACCCGGCGGGATCCTTCCGTCAATGTGCTGCTTATGTAGCCCACGCTCATTTCAAAGATTGGGATATAGCCGATAAGCCGATGGAAGGCTATCATGAAATGCTGGACGGCGGATACTATCGGGCCGCTTTGATCGGAGAGGGTAATGTCGATACCGCTGCCTGCTGGAGAACTATGAAAGAGCATGCTTATGACGGTTATATCAATATTGAATATGAGGGCAATAAATATAAAGCCGATGAGGCTGTAAGAAGAGCGGCTGAGCTTCTACGAAGCCTGTAAAAGTAAATATAACGAGAGAAATATTGTTTGTTTTGTTAAGAGACATGTTTGAAAAGGGAGGAGAGATTTTCTTATGAAAAGAGAGCAGCTAGCCTATGCCGTCTGGTCCTGGGGCTTGCAGGAGAGGGAGCAACTGGAAACGGCGCTGTGTGATATCAGAGAGGCCGGTTTTCATAACTTTGAGAGCGTTTATCTGACCATAGATCTCTTCATGGATGAACAGGCAGGCTTTAAAAAGCTGGTTAAAAAATACGGCGTGCAGCCGGTGAGCTTTTATTTTCATATCACGGGAAGCTATGATGATTACGTTAAGGAAATAGAAGAGAGGCTTGGCTTTATGGTGAATAACGGTGTCAGCCGCATCAGCGTTCAGGCCAGAGGGAAAAAGGGCGGAGGAGCCACTCGAGAAGAGCTGGCGAAGTTGTCGGAGGCACTGAACAGGGTAGGGCGGCTGCTGGTGCCGTATGGCATTATTCCTTGCTTGCATCCCCATAACAATACCGATGTCATGTTTGAGAGCGATATAGATTTTGTGCTACGGAATACCGATCCTGAACTGGTGGGCTTCGGCCCGGACACCGCTCATCTGATGGTGGGCGGCTGCGATCCGGTAAGCATTATGGCACGCTATGCAGATCGTATAGAATTTACGCATCTTAAGGATGTTCGGCGTAATAAACAGAGCGAGGATGTTTCTCAGGCCGAGGGATGGAATCAGACCTTTGAGGTTTACAGCGATTTCCTGGAGCTGGGATGCGGTGATGTGGATCTGCCGGGAGTTTTTGCCGTGCTGGATAAAGCCGGTTACAAAGGCTATCTGACGGTGGAGTTGGATAGAGCCCCTATTTCCAACCGGGAGAGCGTTCGGAATAATGCAAGCTATATGGAGAGGAGCCTACGCGATATATTTCAGCGGGAGCGATAAAGATAATACCGGGAGGGATACTTAATGGCTGGAACCTATAGATTTTCATTCGGTCCCTGGAACATTCATGAAGGAGCCGATCCCTTCGGTCCGGTGACTCGTGATCCCTTCTCCCTTAGGGAGAAGCTTGATTTTGCCGTCAGAGAGGGTTTCAGCGGCATCCAGTTTCATGACGATGATGCTGTGGATATCACTCTGTCGTTAATGGAGCAGAACAAGCATCTTAAAGAGTTGAAGGCTCTGCTGGATGATATGGGGCTGGAAGCTGAGTTCGTGGCTCCCAGGCTCTGGGAGCATCCGCTGACAGTTGATGGCGGCTGGACCTCCAATAATCTGGAGAGCCGGAGATACGCTTATGACAGATCAAAGCGAGCAGTAGATATAGCCAACGCTCTAGGCACCAAGAGGGTAGTGCTCTGGCCTGCTAGAGAGGGAACGTATATACGAGAAGCCAAAGATTCCAAAGTTGCTGTCGACAGGTTTATAGAGTATATCGATATGCTCCTGGATTACGATAAAGATATCAGAGTATTGGGAGAGATGAAGCCCAATGAGCCCATGGACAGTACCTTCTGTCCTACCACCGGGCACTTTTTAGCCCTCGCATCCCGAACTGTTGATCCGGACAGAGTAGGTATCCTGATAGAGAGTGCCCATGCCATTCTGGCCAATCTCGAGCCTTCCGAAGAGATGGGCTTTGCTCTCTCCTTCGGCAAGCTATGGGGCATACACCTTAACGACCAGAACAACCTTAAATTCGATGAAGATAAGACGTTCGGCAGCGTTAACCTGGCTCGGGCTTTCAGCCAGGTATATATTCTGGACAAATACGGCTATGGCAATGACGGCGAATATGTAGGGCTGGATATCAAGGCTATGCGTACACAGCCTCGGGAAACCTCCATGAAGCATTTGGCATACAGCAGGAAGATCTTCGAGATGCTGTTAGGGAAAGCCAGAAATTGTGACGAAAGATATATGGAAGAGCTTCGTCAGGCCGGGGACTATGAAGAGCTCAGTTTTTACATTACCGGCCTGCTGATGAAATGATCCCTATACGGAGGAGGATTTTATGAAGCGCAGAGCACGCATGGGAATGGTAGGCGGGGGCAGAGGCGCCTTTATAGGAGCTGTACATCGTATGGCTGCCCGGTTGGACGATAAGATTGATCTGGTCTGCGGCGCCTTCAGTTCAAACCCGGAGAAATCCTTAGAGACCGGCGGGGATCTTTTTTTATCGAAAGAGAGGATATACGGAAGCTATGAAGAGATGTTCCGGCAGGAAGCTTCTTTGCCGGCTGAAGAGAGGATGGATTTTGTCAGCATAGTCGCCCCTAACTTCATGCACTATCCTGTAGCCGCAGCAGCCCTGGATGCAGGTTTCCATGTAGTATGCGATAAGCCTATGACCATGACATTGGAAGAGGCGAAGAAGCTGCAGCAAAGGGTAAGGGAGACCGGATTGCTCTTTTGTCTTACCCACAACTATACCGGCTATCCTATGGTCAAGGAGGCCCGTCATTTGGTAAGCAGCGGGCAGATAGGGAAGATACGCCGAGTGGTGGTGGAGTATCCTCAGGGATGGATGGCCTTGCCTTTGGAAGCCGGCGGCCAGAAGCAGGCCGCTTGGAGGACCGACCCTGCCCGGGCCGGCGTCAGCTTCACCATGGGCGATATCGGCAGCCACTGTGCCAACCTGGCGGAATATATTACCGGTCTGGAGATAGAAGAAGTATGCGCTGATCTTACCAGCTTTGTGTCCGGTCGTGCTCTGGACGATGACGGCAGCGTTCTGCTTCGTTTCAATGAAGGCGCCAGGGGCGTATTATGGGCCAGCGGCATAGCCGTGGGTGAAGAAAACGGCCTGAATATCCGTATATATGGCGAAAAGGGCGCCATAGAGTGGCATCAAATGGAACCTAATACACTTATTGTTCGCTGGCTGGATAAGCCCTTCCAAACGTTTAGAACCGCTACAGATTTTGTCGGAGAAGTTTCCATCGCCAATACCAGGATCCCATCCGGTCATCCGGAAGGCTTTATAGAAGCTTTTGCCAATATCTACCGAAACTTTGCAGAAGCGCTTGATAGAAGGCTGGAAGGAGATCAGGCAGCTACAG
>JAQUEL010000050.1 GCA_028685295.1 bacterium | reverse complement strand
GGTATTACAAAAAATAGCCTTTTTTCTGCCGTCCTCTCATATCTTTGAAGGCATGCGAACAGTATTATCCGTTCGTATGCTCCCAGGCATGGATCTATTCTGGGCCGCCGTTTTGAATGCAATCTATCTATCGCTGGCCATCCTCTTCTTCACCCGCATGTTCTGCATAGTGAAGGAGAAGGGGCGGCTGACGCATCTGGAGTAGGATCACTCTGCCCCAGTATTTCCAGAGGTTGTAATCAAAACCTCGCATCCAGGCCCCGTCTTATGATGCTTCCGCCCTAAGACAACTCAATCTTAAGCTCGGCTGCCGAACAATTCGATCAGCTTGAGCTCCGCTTCTCTGTTCCAGACGCCGTCGTTAAGCAACGCGGCTACCTGGGGCAGCTTTTCAGGCATATCTTTCAATTCCACCAGTCCCAGATCTTTGCACTCGGGATAAACAAGAATCTTGCCGGCGATAGACCGGTTCTCTACAGCGCGCATTCCCTGTTCCGCCGATGCCAGATCAGATACCGCAGCCACAGACACGTCGGTAGCCAGACGACCGGCAATCACCTTCTCCAATACACTCTTCATATCGTCCACCGTCGATCCGCTGGTCCCAATAAAATAGATACGCTGCTTAATATACCGGTTGAGATCAATAGGTATATATTCAGTGGCCGGAATACCGGCAAAGAGATTGATCAAGGCATCATTTCCAGCCTGCTTAACAGCGGCAGCCGCCATTTTAGCAGAGGGGACCATAAGTGCTATATAGGAGAAGAGCATCTCCGGCTTCTCCCTGCCGGGGTTACAGGCCTTATATACTACGCCGTTACGCTCTGCCATCGGTCCGGCTACCTTTGACAGTGCTGCCAGGCGCTCATCGTCCATATCGCAGGCCAAGACAGCCAGATTGCTGCTATCAAGAGAGACGTTCCTGATAACGTGCATCATACCCATCGGGCCGCCGGCTCCGATAACGTTCATTGTATCGCCGGATCTTACTTCACCCGTTTCAGGAATTCTTTTCATGCCCTCGGCCGGATCGGCTGAAACGGTACCGGTTATTCTGATGCCGCCGTAGTGAATTCTGCCTACGGGTATGCTGATCTCTCTGTCAAACTCTCTCCCTGCCTGAACAAAGTTGATCAGACCCTTGATATCCAGCTTGGAAAAGAGTGCCTCGGCTGTATTTGCATCGGTTCCAAGGTAAATTATATCGTCAAAACCATTTTGCGGTAATGCTTCTATCGAAGCAATTTCGGTAATCGGCACGCCAAAATCACCGGCCGGGCAGACAGACAGCCAGGATATTTCGGCTGGACGGCCATATTGGGATAGCATATTATTTAATAAAAGAGTGTCGGGTTCCGTATCTGCTACGATAAGCATACGGCCGCCCTGCTTTATGGTCAATCTCTCTTTGGACATGTAGGCATCTTCAACGCAGGCCCACGGCTCTACCAAAGCGACAGAAGAATTAGAAAGTCCTTCGGGCACCGGTAAAAGGGTGGATTCCCCTTCAGGTGAAGTAATAACCCTGACATCCATCAGCACATACTGCTGTAATCCCCCCTCAAAATTATAACCGAAAGCTGCATTTGAGGTCTCTGTCTTTAGCCAGCGATAATCGGCCTGCACCAGATATTTTTCACCGGTCTTATACTCTGTCACTCCCGCTCCTACAGCTACTATCATTACAACGGCCTCATGCCCGGGAACGGTAGGCTGTTCATTGGGAACGTAGCTTGGCAGATTACGGAGAATGTTCTGATCTATACCAGAGACTATCATATCTTTGCGACCATGATTGGAGAACTGCTTCAGCAGTTTGAGATCGGAGAAACAGAGCCCCACAGCCTCTACACGGCAAAGTATCTGATAAGGCCCCGGGCGGTGTACCTGCTTGCTGTTGTTAGTCTTGATCTCGTCTGGACCGACCAGTTGAACGGCCTGCTGAACATCTGAAATAGCAATCATTGTTTCTAACCTCTCGTTTGAAGAATTATTCGAACAATAAGATAAATTTCCTATCGGAAAGGCCTCGCCCTGCCGGAAATTCATGCACTTTTGACCATTTTGCAATTCTTCCTATTTATCGCCCTATAGTATATACCGGGGTTATATAAAGATCAACGTCGTTTCAATTTCAGAGGAATTGAAAGTGGCAAACAAAGAGTGGCCTAGTACAGAAAAACGTAGGAGAAGAAGAATACGCCCTCTGGCAGGCTATCGGAAATATTTAACCATTGTCAATTGAAGCAATAAGGCTGCAGCAAGAATAATTACCGGACAGAGAAAGAACAGCTTCAGTCCAGCTCCAAGGGCAGCTCCGGACAATGTCGGTCCGATAATACCGGCCATGCCCACCAGTGCCTCGTTTATAGACACGTTGCGCCCGCTTCGTTCCCAATCATTAAGGGAATAAAAAACCCCTTTATAATAGGCATGTCCGCTGTACGCTCCCATCAGCAAAACCAGGGCCAGCAGACCCCAAACATGCGAAAAAAAGAGTGCTGACAGACATCCGATTACCGCCAGAAACTTAGCCTGGACATGCGAATTCAAGTTGTAAATGCTGCCAGGAAATCTGAGAAAAGCAATACCGGATATAGCTTGTACCAACAGCAACATAAAGACCAACCCTCCGGCTACCGCCGCCGGCTGATTAAAGAAAGTTATGGCAACTTTGGGAAGCAGGAATCGCAAACCGGTACCGATTAATGCTACAGTAAAGATGCTTATCCAGCCTATAGCAACAGAAATACCTGCAGAGCTGTTGCTCTCTGTTTCATCAGTATGATGAGGTCCATTCACCTTGTTCAGCATAGCGGGCTGTCCCCGACGGCTGTCCAAATACCCGAGCAAACAAATTCCCGCAATAACAGCGACCGAACTGCAGATCATCGGCGCCAGGGAAGCAACGGTTCCCATTTCCATAAGGTAGCCCTCAGCCAGAGAACCAAAAGCAAAACCTGAACTCCAGGCTATAGTATACACGGCAGCGCTTTCGGCAGGAGCCATACCGGTGCTCTCTCCCATAAAGAGTTGAAAACCGACAAAAAAAGCCGAATTGAACATGCCGCATACCGGCATAAGGATAAAGAGCACTGGCAGAGAATTGAAGAAGGCAAGAATAATAGTTATCATAATAAACGCCAGGCAACCTGTCGCCATTAGAAACTTTGCCCTGCCCTGATGAGCATACCGGCTGAGAATAAGACTGGATAGGGTATATGTAACCCCCCAGGTAGAGCCCAGCAGGCCTATAGCCAGCGGACTGGCACCCAACTGTGCTGCCCGCACTGCGGCAAAGAGAAGAAATGCGGCCAGAGAGAAATCCATCAGCCAGGGGAAGAGATAGATCCAATAGCGCTTGGATATAAAACTCTTGATAAGATCCATTAAACTATGCCTGCCTGTATTACCTTATATCAAACGCTTGCTAGTATAGCAGAGCAGGTAAGCTGGAGCAATAAGCAAGAGAGAGAGAGAGGCCGCTACGGGCCTCCCTCTTGTTCAATCTCAATCCAGGCAAATATTCGGCTGCCGGGCCGCCCGGGTTTCATCAGGACGGCTGATCGGCGTAACGTGAGGAGCTGTACGCAAAAGATCGGGATTTTCTTCGGCCTCTTCAGAGATCTTCAGCATAGCTTCGACAAAGGCGTTCAAGCCTTCCAGGCTCTCTGATTCCGTTGGTTCTATCATCAACGCTTCCTGAACGATAAGAGGGAAATACATGGTAGGCGGATGATAGCCGTAATCTATCAGGCGCTTGGCAATATCTATGGCCCTGACGCCGTTCTCTTCCTTCTGCCGAAGGGCGGATAGGACGAACTCATGCATACAGCGCCGGTCGTAAGGCAGATTGTAAGATTCCTTCAACCGCTCCTGCAGATAATTGGCGTTCAGTACGGCATCGGCTGCCGCCTGACGCAAGCCATCGGAACCCATAGATAAAATATAGGCATATGCCTTGAGACAAACGGTAAAGTTGCAGATAAAGGAACGTACGCGGCCGATGCTCTGAGGACGCTTATAATCGAGTTCGTATCCCTCACTGCCCCGGGACACTACAGGAACCGGTAGAAAGGGTATCAGATGCTCGGCCACGCCCACCGGGCCAGCACCCGGGCCGCCGCCGCCATGCGGCGTGGCAAATGTCTTGTGCAAATTCAAGTGAATAACATCAAAGCCCATATCTCCAGGACGGGCCCAACCCATGATAGCATTCAGATTGGCGCCGTCATAATAGAGCTGCCCGCCACGACCATGCACCAAATCAGCTATAGCCAGAATCTCCTCTTCAAAGAGCCCCAAAGTGTTGGGATTGGTAAGCATGATGGCGGCTGTATTATCATCCATAAGCTTATCCAGCGCCGCCATATCCACCCCGCCCCTGGCATTGGAAGCAACTTCCACCACTTCAAAACCGCACATGGCAGCAGTGGCAGGATTGGTACCGTGGGCGGAATCCGGCACTATAACCCGGCCGCGAGCCTGCCCCAAAGCTTCATAATAAGCCTTGACCATGAGCATTCCCGTCAACTCGCCGTGCGCACCGGCAGCGGGTTGCAGCGTCATGGCTTTCATGCCGGTAATACCGGCCAGCATATCCTGCAGCTCGTATAAAAGACGCAGGCACCCCTGAGCATACTTCTCCTGTTGATATGGATGAACTCCGGTAAAGGCCGGCATGGCGGCCAGAAGCTCATTTATTTTAGGATTATATTTCATGGTGCAGGAGCCGAGGGGATAGAAGCCCTGATCCAGCCCATAATTGAGCCTGGAGAGGTTGGTATAATGCCGTACCACCTCGGGCTCACTCACTTCCGGCAACCGAAGCGGCTCCTGACGCAGCAGCCCTTCCGGCAGCGTTGTTTCAGGTGTATCCAATTCCGGCAGAGAGAAGGCACTCCGGCCGGAAGAACCTTTTTCGAATATCAGCTTCTCAGCCATTGCGCCAACACCTCCGACAGCATATTGATCTCCTTCCGGCTTCTCTTCTCGGTAACACAAAAAAGCATCTCTCTCTCCATGCCTGGATAGAACCGTCCCAGCGGCAAACCGCCGGCTATGCCATGTTCCGCCATCCAGGAGAAGGCTTCCTCTGCATTCCCGGGAAGCGTCAAGGCAAATTCCCTGAAGAATGGTCCGCTAAAGGTCCGGCTGCATCCCGGCAGAGCGGATAGCTTTTCGCAGGCATAGGCCGCTTTGTCCAGACATCGGCCGGCAATCTGAGACAGCCCCTGCGGTCCCAGGCCGGCCAGATAGACGGTGGCCGCCAGAGCCATCAGCGCCTCATTACTGCAGATGTTGGAGGAAGCCCGCTGCCGGCGGATATGCTGCTCGCGTGCCTGCAGCGTCAAGACGTAACAAGAACGTCCGTCATGGTCCACAGTAGCTCCCACTATTCTACCGGGCATGCGTCGCAAATATTTGCTGCGGCAGGCCAGCCAGCCCAGATATGGCCCGCCGAAACTGAGGGGTAGGCCCAGCGGCTGCCCCTCTCCGGCCGCTATATCCGCACCCCATTCCGCAGGGGTACGACAGATACCAAGCGATATAGGATCGGAAGAGATTATCAGCAGAGCTTTATGCTCGGATAATTTCTTACGCAGCGCTGGTATATCCTCTTCCAGCAAGCCGAAGAAATTGGGGGTCTGAACAATCAAAGCGGCCAATTCATCATCTATAGCTGTAAGTGCTCTCTGCAGATCGATATGTCCGTTCTGCAACGGCAGCACCTGAAGCTCAAGCCCCTGGCCATGAAGATATGTGTCCAGGGTCTGACGGTACTCGGGATGGACTCCGGCAGATACGGCTACTCTGCCGCGCCCTGTGATATCGCAGGCCATAAGAGCAGCCTCAGCCAGAGCACCGGCACCGTCATACATAGATGCGTTAGAAACGTCCAGACCGGTCAGCCGGCAGATGGAGGTCTGATATTCATAAATTGATTGCAACATACCCTGGCTGATCTCCGGCTGATATGGCGTGTACGCCGTGTAAAACTCTGAACGCCCAAGTATGGCTCCGATATATGCAGGGATGTAATGATCGTAAGCCCCGCCGCCCATAAAGCAGATCTGCTTCCGGTTGGCGTCAGCCAGTTCGGTAAAGTGCCGTTCAAGCTCTATTTCGGATTGGGCCGGTGGCAAATGCGGTCCCTGTTCCAGCCTTAATTCACCAGGAATATCAGCATACAATTGCTCTATCTCATCAAGCCCCAGCCTTGATAACATCTCGGCCTGGTCTTCCGGGGTGACAGGCAGATAACGCATAATCTTCTCCTTCTACTTAAGCAAAGAGAACACAGAATTCAGCAATCAGAATAAGAAAGCTTGATTTAAATTGCTTTAAAATATGCATAAGCCATTCTGATCGGTTTCTAATTTCTCTCTGCTCAAAGTGTCGTCTTATAGTCAGCCTCTGTCATCAGCGCATTCCAGTCAGCATCGGAAACATCCTTGACGGCAATTATCCAGCCGTCTCCCTCTGCATCCTGATTTATCAGGCCCGGCTCATCTTGCAGCCGATCATTAACGGCCGTAATCTCGCCGCTTACCGGAGCATATAAATCGCTGGCGGCTTTGACGGATTCCACCACACCAAACGATTGTCCTGCGTTAATGCATGCACCCACCGAGGGAAGTTCAACATAGACTATGTCGCCGAGTTCATCCTGAGCATGCTGTGAAATGCCTATAAGGATCTTCTCCCCCTCTTTCCTGACCCATTCATGTGTCCTGCTATACCTGGTTTCATTCATCGTAATCCAACCTCCTTAATTATAAGCTCTATCTGTCTTCATCCTGAAAAAGATAGAAAGACAGAGTGGTTTTACCCACTCTGTCCTCTTTACCCGAGAGATTACTGCAAACAGCTTCCCCTTAGGTGACCTTACAGTAGCCCCAAACAGAGGCAACTGCTGATTTCTCAACGGTACTCTCCAGAGTTCCATCCATCCGCAGTCCTTTTGCCTGATAGTTTAAGCCCTTCCGGGCCTTGCCCCTTCGGCGCCCCGGCTGACGGGGTCTCTCCTGCAGACTTCATATGAAATTTGCTATTCACTTTTCACAAGCTTACTTATTCTCTTATTCGACATACAGGCATTTTTTCCTGTCGGCAGATAACTTTATTATGATTGCTTTGACTGCGCTTTTATGACACAATAAATAGATGAAATGCCCGTTTAATGTCAGCAATAGAAGGGTAAAGAGCAGATTGCTCCAAGGTCTTGCGCTCCTCTTGATTATCTGCCTCTTTCTGCTGGCCGCGGTCACGGCATATCAGAGCTGGCATCGACAGCGTCTGATCTATCTGGCGCAACGAATCTACCTCAAGCTCAGCAACTTGCCTAATTTCAGTAATTCGGACAGAATTCTAATAATCGCTCCTCACAGCGACGACGAGGGATTGTGCTGTACCGGGATAATTCACCGTGCCGTTTCCACCGGATGCCCGGTAAAAATAGTGGTAATCACCAATGGCGACGGCTTTCGCTATGGCGTGGATTACAACTACCATAAGCCGCTCCCGAAGCAATCAGATTATATTAAATTCGGTTGTCAGCGTCAGGCGGAGACGAGAACAGCTATGGTTAGGCTGGGAGTCAAAGAGCAGAACATAATATTTTTGGGCTATCCCGACCGCGGCATCGCAAGTCTGTGGCAAAGGAACTGGGATTATGGTAATCCGTATCTGTCGCCGTACACTCGCACCAGCCGTTCGCCGTATAAAGACAGTTATACTTCCCGTGCCGTTTATTGTGGACAATCTCTACTTAAGGACCTGTCCTCCATCATGCATGACTACAGGCCCACCCGTATATTTACCTCGCATCCCGGCGATCAACATCCCGATCATTGGGCCACCTGCTGTTTCACCCTGTCGGCCATTGAAAACGAGGGATTGGAAAGACCTTATTTCAAGGCTCCGCTTCTCTACAGCTACCTGACACATTGGCACAGATGGCCGGATCCGCGAATGATCGCTTTGTCCCTGCCGCTGGCGCCGCCCTGGCAGCTGGCTGATTTAGGCTATATCTGGCATCGGATGGATATATCGTCAGGGGTAGTTCAGATCAAACTTCGGATCATCGATACCTATAAGAGCCAGGTGAATATGTTCCGCACTTATATGGGCAGCTTTGCCAGAAAGAACGAACTCTTCTGCCTTTATCTTGCACGCGTGGTACCACTGGTAGACGTCGACCATATCAAAATCGACGGCCAGGTAAACGACTGGCTGTTTAGTGAGCCGCTGATACTCGATACCGTAAACGACAGCCTGTGGCGGGATATCGAAGGAAGCGGAGATGTCGTCTCAGTTACTGCTCTAAGAGATGAAAAACACCTTTACCTGCTGTTGAGAATGCGCAAGCAAATAAGCACGCAGATCGATTACCGTATCAACATGATGCCGCTGCCTACCCATCCGTCGGGATTGATCGGCGTATCGATCCACCCCGGCAAACCGGCGGAGATATCGAACAGCGGTACGCCATCTGAGACCGGTATAAAATATGCCTGGGATAACAATTATCTGGAAATGAAGGTACCACTGCAGATGATCGGCGGCCCCAGCGTCATGCTTGATTGTGAAACTTTCCGTGGACGTTTTACCGTGGACAGATCGGCTTATAGAGATCTGTATCTCACCGATTAAACCGGAGGCACGGATATGAAGAAAATAGTAATAATTCTCCTGTTGCCTTTACTTATAGTTCTCGTTCTGGCCAATTGGGGGGCTCATCTGCTGCTCGCTCTTTTCGGCTTGCGTTTTGGCTGCATGGGTACAGCTTTTGCCAAGGGGGATAAGTTGCAGATACATCTGAACAGAGGCATCTACCTGCGCAGTAAATTCATGAGCCGGGAAAGCTTCTCCAGTTGGTTTTATAACCAGCTGGCCTTGGATCTATACGATCTGGGGCGGCTTCTGGGTAAACCGGAGTGGAGATATATCAGAGTAGTGGAGATAAGATCAATAATCCTGGGCAGTCATTTCATGAAATTGGGCTTTACCATCAGCAATCTGCCCGACACGCCTCTCAACCTCTTTGAAGCGCTTATGGATACCATATTTATCGCTCTGGCCGGCAAGGGAAGGTTATCCGATGCCTGGGGCAATACCAGGCGCCTGCGTGTGGCCGTAATAAATGCCGATGCTCTCAGAAGAAAAGCGATTTAGCCGTCTTCAGTATTCAGACAGAGATTCGTTATAAGATTGCCGAAGGTGCGCCTTCTCTAAACCGATATCCAGATGGTCCCACGGAAAAACTTCCTCTTCCTCCCGGATTCTATAAAGATAGAAATCGTAATTCAACCCGGCCTGTTTCATGGACCGACGCCAGACGGAAATAGAATCCCCTTCAGCAGCCACGGAAGCCAGCACGGGAGCCAACCGCCTGTCACCCCTGGCCATAATGCCCTGTATGGCTGACCATCGAGAGCTTTCGACAGAGATATCCATCGAACCGTACTTACGCAACAGCGTCCGCAACAGGGTAACATGCTTTTCCAGCTTGGCGATCTTTACCATGGCGGACCATTGGAACGGCGTAAAGGGCTTGGGAACAAATGACGCCACGCTCAGTTCGAACCGAAGGCCGGGAGCCGCATCACGTGCAGAGAGAACCAGATCAACGATAGCACGTATATCCTCCTCTCTCTCACCGGGCAAACCGATAATGAAGTAAAACTTCAGATTGCGAAAGCCGGCTTCGGCAGCCATCCTGACACCATTGATTATATGTTCCTCAGTTATGCGTTTATTAATAATACGACGCAGACGCTCTGATCCGGCCTCGGGGGCCACCGTCAATGTACGAGAACGGCCGGCAGCCAGTGATCTCAGCAGCCCCGGTCCCAGCGTATCCACCCTGAGAGAGGCTACGGATAACTTGGCACCCATGGAGGTCAATTCCCATGATAGATCATCTATGCCGGGATAATCGGAAATCGCCGCTCCCACCAGGCCGATTCTATCAGTAAGTTGTAAACCCTGCCTGGCGGCAGCCAGAATAGTCTCCTTGCTGCGCCGCCGTGGCGGCAGATAGCAATGTCCCGCCATGCAGAAACGACAACGACGGCCACAGCCACGGCTTATCTCTATCAGCCAGGTATTGGAAAATTCCATATCAGGGCTAATTACTGTGCTGCTACCGGAATAAGCATCCAAATTTGCCGTCCAACGGCGCCGTACCCGTTGCGGCGCCCCGCCTGAAGCAACCACATCCGTCACTCGTCCGACATCATCATATCCCACTTCGTATAAAGAGGGCACATATATCCCGCCCACTCCCGCCAGACGATAGAACAGGTCCTCGCGGCATAGCAAATCGGAGGAGAACCCATCACTGATAATATCCATAATTTCCGGCAGCGCCTCTTCCGCTTCACCCACCAGGCAGAAATCCATGAACTCCGCTAACGGCTCCGGGTTGAAGGTAACCACCGGCCCCCCTACCATGACCAGGGGATGCTCCGGACCGCGATCTGATGCTCGTAGCGGCAAGCCGGACATAGTAAGCATACGCAGCAGCCTGGGTATGTCCATTTCGAAAGAGAGAGAGAATGCCAGCACCGTGAAATTCGCCACCGGTCGTTCGCTTTCCATGGTAAACAATCTACCTGATGAAGCAAAGAGAGGCAAATCCTCCCCATCGGGATAGAATACCCTTTCACAAAGGGTATCCTCCCTGGAATTGAGCAAACGGTATATTATTTGAAAGCCCAGGCCGGCCATACCGACCTTATATACATTGGGAAAGGCCAGCGCTACGGAAACCGGGGCGGCTCCGACCTTTCTTATTGTGCCGTGCTCCTCTCTGAGACGTCCACGGCTTCGCTCTATCGATGGCCAGATAGACATTTATACCTCATATTCCATCGCTTTGCCCATCTGCAGTGAAGACGGCAGATCGATAAGACGCTGATTGCGTGAGCCACGAAAGGCCAGGTTAAGATCACTTTCCGCCTCAATGTAAGGACCGTCCACCAGAATATCGCCGGCCGCCAGCAGAGAGTATATTTTCTGATCCGTACGGCTCATCTTCAGCAAATCCTCAAAGAGATATCCCGTATAGATAATTATATCCAGCCCCCTTTGACGCAAAAGACGTGCCAGTTCCGCCAACGGCTCGGCCTGGATAAAGGGCTCCCCGCCACTGAAGGTTATTCCTTTGACAAATTCCACATCGGCAATCAGCTCTTGAAACAGAGTGCCTACATCCCTTATTACGCCGCCATCAAGCGGCTGGGTATCAGGATTATGGCATCCCGGGCAACTTCGTGGACAGCCCTGAGTGAAGAGGACGGTTCTAAGGCCCGGACCGTCCACTACGCTTTCACGGCTCATCCCCGCTACTCTTACAGAAAGAGAAGCGCCGGCACGGCAAAGAGCTTCTGCCCTTTTATGCCCCTGGGAATTCACTTTAGGAGTGGCAAACACGATCTGCCAACTCAGCTCTTTTGCCGTCGTTGAAGCGATCTACAGTGGAGAGATATCCGGTGATACGCCTGACCCGGCGTATATCATACGAACCGCAGATAGGGCAGAACTGCGGAATCAGCCCACTGTAGGAACAACCCCGGCATTCGTCCACTGGGAAATTTATACCGGCATATCCCATATCGGAGCGCGCCATACGGCGTATCATGGCCTCAACCGCCTCCAGATTATGAACCGGCGGAGCGGACAGCTCTACGTAGCTTATATGCCCGGCATTGCAGTATTTATGGTATTCACCTTCAACAGCTACCTTATCGGCATAAGATATCTCGTAACCTACCGGAACATGGAAGCTGTTGGTATAGTAATCCTTATCCGTAACGTTACTTATCAGGCCGAACTCTTTGCGATCAAGCTTGACGAATCTCCCGGCCAACCCTTCGGCAGGTGTAGCCAAAAGGGTATAATTTAGATTGTAATCCTGACAGGCGGCATCCAAATACCCCCGCATAAACCGAATTATCTCCAGCCCCAGCTTGCCGGCATCGCGATCCTGTCCATGGTGCTCGCCTGTAATAGTAATCAGCGCTTCCGCCAAACCGAGGAACCCCATGGAGAGAGTGCCGTGACGAATAACAGGCTCGATATAATCATCTATGGCCAGCTTTTCGGAATCCAAATATAGGTGCTGCCCCATCAGAAACGGCATATCCGATACTCTGAGCTTGCTCTGGATGACATAGCGATGATAGAGCTGCTTTACAGCCAAGTCCATGATTATTTCCAATTCGCGATAGAACTCCTCCACGCTGCCGCGAGCTTTGAGCGCCAGCCGCGGCAGGTTGATAGTGGTAAAGGAGAGATTGCCTCTGCCGTCGCTGATCTTCGGACCGCATCTATTGCCGATGACCCTGGTGCGACACCCCATATAGGCCACTTCCATGCCATAAGGCGCATTAAAAGAGGAATCCATAAAGCTAAAAGTGGGATTCAAGCGCCTGGCAGCTACCCGGATAGCCAGGCGGAAAAGATCGTAATTGGGATCTCCCGGATTGAAGTTGACCCCTTCCTTGAGCTTGAAAATGATATTGGGGAAGATCGGGCTCTCGCCACGGCCTAATCCTCTTTCATATGCCAAAAGCAGGCCTCTGGTTATGGCCCGGCCGGCCTGACCGGTTTCCACACCCAGGTTGATGCTGCTGAAGGGAACCTGCGCCCCGGCCCGGCTATGCATGGAATTCAGATTATATATCAGTGCCTCCATAGCCTGGTATATCTCATCTTCCGAGGCTCCTTCGACAAAGGGGGCCATATCGCGATCAAAGAAAGCAAAGGATTGCCCGCCATGCATATCATTCTGGCTGCTCTGCAGGATAATGGCGGCCAGAGCGGCGGCCGAGCCCGGGCGACGCGGCGGCCTGATAAAACCATGGCCCGTATCAAAGCCTTCCTGCAGCAATTTACCCAACGGTATCTGTACACACGTCAGTGTCTTGCTGTAGAAATCAAGATCATGAATATGCATCTCTCCACGCCTGTGCGCCATAGACATATCCTCAGGAATAACACGTGAAAGATAGTACTTACGGCTGGCGGCAGAAGCTATCTGCAACATCTTGGCACTAGGGGAATTGCTGACATTGGCATTTTCCCGACTGGTCTCCACCAGGATCTCGGAAACGGCATCCATGAGATCGGAACGCCCCTCCCTTACTCTGGTTCGCCTGTCACGGTAAAGGATATAAGCCTTGGCCGTCTTGGCATGCCCTTCCTCTATCAGAACTTTTTCCACTATGTCCTGGACATGCTCAACATCCGGTATAACCTGCCCAATAGTCTCAGACATAACGGCCTGGACCCGCTCAGTAAGCTGCTCAGCAACAGCCGGATCCTCACCACCCACTGATTGGGCGGCTTTGAAAATAGCCTCGGTTATTTTCTCCGGATTGAACGGAACTATGCGCCCGTCACGCTTACGTATATTAAGATAGCCAACCTCGCCAATGCCTTCCGATACCTCGGAATCCGTTACCATCTGCGCCATAATATCCCCCTGTCTGTTTAATCTTATAATAATGCATTAATAATATCTCGGTCTATCATCCATCTGCTTTTTATATTACCAATATTACCAGAATTATCACGCATAAGAAGTATGTTCAACTGTTTTTGAGATTCTTTAAAATCTGAATGAATTTGCTGGCATCTCGGAATTCCCGATAAACGGATGCAAAGCGAACATAAGCCACTTCATCCAGCTCACGCAGCCTTTCCATTACCATTTCTCCGATCCGTTTACTGGTTACCTCATGATCGGTACGATTACGTAACTCGCGCTCAATGCTATCTACCAGATCCTCTATGGTTTCCAGTCCTATAGGCCTCTTTTCACAAGCCTTAAATACTCCGGTGATAATCTTATTGTGATTGAACACCTCCAGCCTGCCATCCTTTTTAACAACCAGCAAGGGAATTTCATCCAAGCGCTCATAAGTGGTAAACCGCTTACCGCATTCCAAACATTCCCGACGGCGTCTGACGGCATCTCCATCTTCGACCAGCCTGGAATCACTGACTTTACTCTCTAAATGCTGGCAAAAAGGGCATTTCAAATGCTTTCACCCGGTTTCTTTGTCGTTAGCTTTATATACAATATCTTGTGGCAAAGATGATTATAGCACACTACATCTTGTGGAGCAAGCCTTTAAAAGAGAATTAAAAACATCCCTCCCCGGTTCCTAGTTTGACAGAGATAAGCTGGGGGCCATAAATAGGGGGAGTCAAGTCTGTTTTTTAGTAGTTTTCAGCTTTCTTATTATCCCTTGCAGCTTTATCCGCCTTGGCCTTCAATATTTTTACTTGGCTCCAGCCCCTATTCATTCCCTATCAAACGTCACTATG
>JAQUEL010000116.1 GCA_028685295.1 bacterium | reverse complement strand
ATATCGTTTCTCACAGAATGCCGCTCAGCCTGAACATACGGGCAGCACAGTGTCGGCCATTGGCGGATGTTCTGGAGAAGCATCCCGGCCTCACCATTCTTATCAGCCACATGGCCCGTCCCGAGATGATCGGAGGCAAGCTGGACGAAGAAGATTATGTATGGCTTTTGAACCTGGCCGGATACCCCGGTGTATATATCAAACTTTCCGGCTTCTATGCTTTCATGAAAGATGGTTGGCGCTATCCGCAGAAGATACTCTTTCAGGTGGTTGATCGGCTCAAGGCAGCCTTTGGCGTCCAAAGGCTGATAGTTGCCTCTGATTTCCCTCCGGTATTGGAATATAACACCTTTCGACAGGCGATTGAACTGTTGCGGAAGGAATATCAGGGCTTTACGCCTCAGGAGCTGGAAGCCGTGTATAAAGATAATGCCCGGGGTATAATTGAAAGGAGAAGAGAAAAATGGCTGCAATAGAAAAACTGGGCCCCTATCGCGTGGTGGACCTTAGCAAATCTATTTATCCTGACAAAGAGGTCAGGCGGTGTGAAGTAATTCGCTACTATCAGGAATGGACCAAGGATTATCATTCCGACCTAAATATAGAGTCCCACCTGGGAACACATGTAGAAACTCCTTATCATTATAACGATGCCTGGCCGGATATCCTGGGCTTACCGCTTACCTCCTTTATCGGGCGGGCGATAGTGCTGAACCTTGATATAGAGCCCAGAGTCCCCATCACCGCCAGCGAACTGGAAGCCGCAGATAAAGGCAGGATACGGTCCGGAGATATAGTTATCCTCACCAGCCCGTATCATTGCGAGCCCTTCAGCAACGATCCCAATGATCAGCGCCCTTACCTTTGCCGTGAGTCGGGAGAGTGGCTGGCCGCCAAGAGAGTTAAGAGCATCGGCTTCGGCGATTCCGTGGCTATCGAGCACAGTGTGGAGGACGCCTGTGCTGTGCATGAAGCCGTCATGCCTTACGGCATCACCTTCCTGGAAGTGATGCGGAACCTGGATCAACTGCAGACGGATATCTTTCTGCTTATATTCCTGCCCATGCCCATAGCCGGGCTGGATTCCTGCTGCGTCAGAGCCGTAGCCGTGGAAGGCATACCCGAGTTCAGCGCATGAAAGACGTCAAAGATATCCTCAAAGACCTGATAGCCCTGCCCAGCATCAACCCCATGGGACAGGACGATCTCCCCTCCAGCCTGAGCGGAGAGGTCAAAGTGGCAGAGTATGTAAAAGAGTTTATCAGCCGGCTGGGGCTGGAAGCGATAATTCAGGAGACAGGACTGCCGGGACGATACAATGCAGGAGCCATGCTGTTTAAAAGTCGCAGGCATAAGACCATACTGTTGCAAGCCCATATGGATACGGTAGGCATAGGAGATGACGAAAGTCTCCTGAAGCCGGAAGAGAGAGACGGCAAGATATACGGAAGAGGTGCCTGCGATGACAAAGGCAGTCTGGCTGCCATGTTGGCAGCCCTGGGAGAGGCAGCCCGGTATCCCTCCCGGATCAACAATAACATCATCGTTATGGGAGTAGCGGATGAGGAATATACCTACAAAGGCAGCCTGGCTCTGGTAGCGCAGAGCCCTACCAAAGAAGCATATTTCAGTATCGTAGGAGAACCTACCGGGAGCGGCATAGTCAACGGCTACAAAGGAGTGGCCCGCTGGAAGATAGAGACCAGAGGCAAAAGCTGCCATAGCTCCGATCCTCAGAGAGGCGTTAACGCCGTTTACGCTATGGGGCGGATATTGTGCTGTCTGGAGGAATACCGGACAGAGTTGTCAGCCGTTAGGGATGATAAGCTGGGAGAAGAGACCATATCCGTAGGCACCATCCACGGTGGCACGGCAGTCAATATAGTGCCCGACAGATGTGTGATAGAGGTAGACCGCCGCCTTACCAGAAGATTCTCTCCGCTGCAGGCCGTGAAAGATGTAAGCCGATATCTTAAGAATAAAGGCATTGAATGTGAATATTCAATGTCTCCCTTATCCGATGCTCAAACAGCAAATTACATCAGCGAGGATCATCCGGGCATTGAAATGCTGCAGGATATCTGCCTGGAAATGGGATTAAGCCCGGTCCCTTATTGTGTCGGTTACGGATCGGATGCCTACAGAATGAACCAGACCGGCATAACCGCCGTTGTCTGGGGGCCGGGCAGTATCGAGACAGCGCATACCGATGATGAGAATATATCTCTTTATGAGCTTGAACAGGCGGTGTCTTTATACTTAGGCGTTATGCAGGCGCCTGAGCTGTGAGTGGCCAAAAGACCCCGCACGCATTGACACAACACTGCTTCTAAAAGTATACTTTAGCTTGTTGGAATGATCATAATTTTACTTTCGGGGAATGAGCAGCGAGGTAATTCGGTTATGCGTTTGGTTATCGGCAGCGACCACGGTGGTTATGAGTTAAAGGAGAGCCTGAAAGAGAACCTTGAAAAAGCCGGTTATGAATTTGATGATATCGGCACTTTCGGGCAGGAAGCCGTGGATTATCCGCAGATCGGCAGGGAACTGGCCCAGGCTGTCGCTGATGGACGTTATGATCGCGGTATTATATTGTGTGGTACCGGTATAGGCGTTTCCATTGTAGCCAATAAAGTTTCGGGTGTGAGGGCCTCTCTCTGCCATGATACTTTTTCCGCCAGGGCGGCAAGGGAGCATAATGATGCCAATGTTCTGGCTATGGGCGGAAGGGTGATCGGGCCTGGCCTGGCAGCCGATATCGCCCTTGTTTGGCTGCAGACGGAGTTTTCCGGCGATGAGCGGCATATACGCCGTATAAGCATGCTGGAGCCGGATTCTTCCATTGCCTGAAGGTTCGTTTTTACGGGGAAGGAGAGAGTATTATGAAAAGACTTAGAGAGGTAGACCCTGAGGTTTATCATGCCATTGAGCATGAGCGTGAGCGTCAGGGAGCAAAGATAGAGCTAATAGCCTCGGAGAACTTCGTAGGTCGGGCTGTTTTGGCAGCTCAGGGGTCAGTGCTGACCAATAAGTACGCTGAGGGATATCCCGGCAAGAGATATTACGGCGGCTGTGAGTTTGTAGATGTAGTGGAGAGACTGGCTATAGAGAGGGCCAAGAAGCTTTTTGGCGCTGAGCACGTAAATGTACAGCCGCATTCCGGCTCACAGGCCAATATGGCGGCATACTTTGCTGTTTTGAAACCCGGAGATACCATTCTGGCTATGGATTTGGCTCATGGCGGTCATCTTACACACGGACATAGATTGAATTTCTCCGGCATGCTCTATAATATCTGCTCTTATGGGGTTAGTCCTGAAGAACATCGCCTAGATTATGATGCATTGCTGGTTCAGGCTAAAGAGTGTAAGCCTAAAATGATAGTGGCCGGTGCCAGTGCCTATCCACGCAAACTGGATTTCGAG
>JAQUEL010000049.1 GCA_028685295.1 bacterium | reverse complement strand
TCCTCCAGCGTCAGCCGCAACACCGATTACGTCGTGGCCGGCGAGGACCCCGGTTCAAAATATGAGAAAGCTCTGCAACTGGGCGTGCCCGTGCTGACGGAAGAAGAGTTCAGGCGGCTGCTGGAAGGGTGACTTGCTAACCAACGCCGGCTAAGATCAGTTGACTGAGCTTAGCCGGCGTGCTATCATTGTCTCATCTAAGATCAATGGATTGATCTTAATGTGAGGTTGCCCATGAAAAACATTTCCAGAGAACAGATAATCCGCTGGATGCAGACCGAGAATCTGTGGTGGAAGAAGCCGCACCGCATCAACGGTCAGTATTACAAGATGCGCAAAAGGGCATATTTCAAGCCCCTGATGCAACTGATAAATGAGAGTAACATCAGACGGGCGGTTCTGCTGATGGGGCCCCGGCGCGTCGGCAAGACCGTCATGATCCACCATGCCGTTCAGCAGTTGATAAACGACGGCACGGACCCGGGCAGAATCTGTTATCTCTCGGTGGATCACCCGCTGTATAACGGCTGTGGGCTGCAGGAGTTGCTGGATCTCTTTACCGCAGCCGCTAAGGTGGATCTGTTCAACGAGCAGGCGTATATCTTCTTTGATGAGATACAGTATCTCAAGGACTGGGAAGTGCATCTCAAGATACTGGTGGATACGTATCCCAATATTAAGTTTCTGGCCTCAGGTTCTGCTGCCGCTGCTTTGCGCCTTAAAAGCAATGAATCCGGGGCAGGCCGTTTTACCGATTTTCTGCTGCCACCGCTGACGTTTTACGAGTATCTGAGCCTGCTGGATAAGGATAGTCTGATATATCCGAAGACGGATGCCAACGGTTTTTTTCAGGCCACTGATATAGAGGAATTGAACAAGAGCTTTATTCATTATCTTAATTTCGGCGGATATCCGGAGGTGATCTTCTCAGAGGCCATTCAAGCGGACCCCAACCGGTTCATCAAGAGCGACATCGTCGATAAGGTTCTGCTGCGCGATTTACCAGGCCTTTACGGTATCCAGGATATCCAGGAACTGAACTACCTGTTCACTACCCTGGCATTTAATACGGCCAATGAGGTTTCCCTGGAGCAATTGGCCCAGAGTTCAGGAGTGGTGAAGAATACCATCAAGCGTTATATGGAGTATCTGGAAGCAGCCTTTCTGGTGAAGACTGTTCACCGGATCGACCGCAATGCCAGAAGGTTCCAGCGGGCCAATTGCTTCAAGGTCTACCTTACCAATCCGTCCATCAGAAGCGCTCTCTTTTCGCCTGTTGCGGATCACGAGCAGGCCATGGGAGGGTTGGCTGAAACCGGCATTTTCTCTCAATGGTTCCACCGGGATATACAACTGCATTATGCCCGCTGGGCCCAGGGTGAGGTGGATATCGTCGAAATGAATCACAGTCAGAAGCCAGTATGGGCAGCCGAGGTCAAGTGGTCCGACCGCTTTGCTGACAGGCCTTCGGAGTTGCAGAACCTGATCGGTTTTTGCAGTCATAACGGCCTCGAAGAAGCAATCGTAACCACCAAAACCTATTCATCCATTACGGAGCTTGATGGCGTAAACTTGAAATTTGTGCCCACCAGTATCTATTGTTATACTGTCGGTCACGATCTCATCCAGGGATGTAATGCAGGTCGGCCTGTCGGGTAAAGTCAGCGCCGGCCGAACTCCAGCACTCTGGCGCAGTGCAGTTTCAACTCAAAGCCGGTTTTACGGCCGCTGATGCTCACTGCGTCCCCGTCCAGAAGTCTCCGGCCGTCTTGCCGAAAATATCGAAGCCCAGGTTGTCGCTATCCAGTTCGATTGTTTGCGTGCAGTCGTCCCAGTTGAGCAGGTCTACTCTTGTTGTATCGCCCAGTTCCTGTACCCGGATGCGGGAGAGGCTATCCTCGGCAAAGATATCCAGCAGGCATCCGAGTGGCCTGCGTACACGGAGATTACGCGTGAGGCAACATGCTTTATCCCCAGGCTGAAATTCGACAAGCCTTAAGGCATCATGCAGAGATACACTTGCTCTCTTACCGTGAAAATGCCGTGTAAGCTCGCTTCATAATCTTTTCTCTATCATATGCAGCCGTATCCGCGCCCAGATTATCCAGCGGTCCCATGACCGTTACCGGTTTCATGATCTTCTGTTGCAAATCTTTGGACAGAGCCACTGTATCTATGAGATAAGGCCAGATGCCCTCGCGACCGGTGATTCCTCTGGCGTGAATTCTTTTGCCGGCATACTCGACATTCAGATCGCGCTGGTGGAAGATAATATCGTTAACGGTATGCCCGTTCAGAAGTATAGACTTATCGCCGTAAAGGCCGAAGAGCACCAGCGTGCCGCCATCTCTGACCAGCCCCAGACAGGTTTCCAGTACTTCACGCCGGGTCCCGGCTGTATCGATGACCACATCGAAGCCTTTGCCCGCAGTAAAATCTTTCACCTGCTCTTCAAAGTCAGATGCAAGGGGATTGATGATGCGGTCGGCTCCGAAGCCGGCGGCAAATTCGGCTCGAGAGGAGTTGACCTCAAAAGCGGCTACTTTGGCCGCTCCAAAGTATTTGCAGAACATTTGAGTAAAGAGACCGTGCGGGCCACATCCCAGCACGGCTACGCTGCCCAGGAGGTTACGATCCAGCAGATACTTGGCAATCAGGCAATCGTTGCCTGCACCCTCTAACAGAGAGGGGAAGAAGTCCGGATTATCAAGCGTTTCCGGCACTACATGGGCGCAGTAAGAGGGAATGGCCGTATATTCGGCATAGCCACCGTTGAGCGGCAGCAGATATCCGCCTCTGGGAAGCCTGGGCCCCCATAATCCTATAATTCCCTCTTCCACGTATCCCGGAATGAGGTAATGAGATTCCACTACTATTTTCTGTCCGATCTCAAACCCTCGGACATTAGAGCCAAGGTCGACAATTTCACCGAAAATCTCATGTCCGGGAATAATGCCGTCGTGAACATCGCTGAACTTGCCGTGAAAGAGGTCTTCGTCCGTGCCGCAGACGGTAAGGCGCGATATCTTCAGCAGCAGCTCGCCCGGATGAGGCGCGGGTGTCGGCACTTGCTCCAGGCGGAGGTGCGTGCCGTTAGGTTGCTGTTCAGTACGGTATACCCAGGCTTGCATAGTGGCTGTTTCCGTAGGGAAAACAGGGGCAGCATTGAATGAAGCTCCTCTGTTTACTATGCCCAACTCTCCTCCGATAGCGGCAAAGGCCTCTATCGCTCTGTCTATCTGCTCCGGAGTATGTGCGGCGGAAATTTGGACACGGATACGCGGGCTCTCTCTGGGGACAACAGGATAGCTGAAGCTGATAACGTAGATACCCAGCTGCAATAATCTTTCCGCCATTTTGCCGGCTATCAGGGCATCATCCAAGATGACAGGGATAATAGGATGCTCTCCATCAGGAATATTGAAGCCCGCTTCTCTCATAGACTGACGGAAGCGAATGGTATTATCGTTCAGGCGCTCTCTTAATTCCATTCCCTCATCTGAAGCGGCTATGTCTATAGCTGCTAAACCGCCTGCTACCAGGGATGGAGCCAGGGAATTGGAGAAGAGATACGGTCTGGAAGTATTGCGTAGCCACTCGATTAACTCCCGTTTGCCGGATATATATCCACCGCAGGCCCCTCCCAGTGCCTTGCCCAGAGTGCCGGTCAGGATATCCACAGCCACTCCAAAGCGTTCCGGGGTGCCGCGGCCGCCGCTTCCCACCAGGCCCACAGCATGTGAATCATCCACCGCCAGCAGGGCCCCGTATCTTTTGCATATCGGCAGCAGGTTATCCAGCGGCGCCAGCGTTCCTTCCATGCTGAAGACGCCGTCGGTGACAACAATAGTATCGGTATCCGGTGCCGTTGCTTTCATCAATACTCCGGCCAGGTCGGCTGGGTCATCCTCTTTATAAATCAGGCGCCGGCACTTGGTCAGGCGTGCCCCGTCGATTATGCTGGCGTGGTTCAAACGAGCGCTTATCAGGGTATCCTTCTCGCCCAGAACGCTCTCAAAGAGGCCGCCGTTGGCGTTGAAACAGGAGGTATAAATAATGGTATCCTCTAGCCCCAGCCAATCTGACAGGCGCTCTTCCAGATCCCGATGAATACGTTGAGTGCCACAGATGAAACGCACGGAAGAGAGGCCGTAGCCGTAGGTGTCCAGCGCACGCTTTGCTGCCGATAATACTTTGGGATGATTGGAAAGGCCCAAATAATCATTGCTGCAGAAATTTAGCACAGGCTTCTCCAAACCCTCAACCTTGATCTCGTTTCCCTGGGCTGAAGTAATAATCCTTTCGAGTTTGCGTAACCCTTCCTGTTCCTGTTTCTGAAGCGACCCAGCCAGCCTGTTGTAGAGCCTTTCCATTTTCCAGATGCCTCCTTGCCGTAATAGCTATACCCAACAAATCAAGAAACGTGTAAAATTATCTTAAACATAAGTATAGTATACTGAAATCCAGCCTGTCAAGCGTATAGCTTTGTAGCTTTGGGGTCAGGAGTTTACATTTAACATTATGGTAGACTACAGTCGGTATTCGGCAAGCTCGATCATCTGGGCATGAAAGAGAGTCCGGCCAGAAGCACCTTTTCTTATGCTAATACTCACCTCTTCCTCTGGGCCGCTGGGTAAACAACCGGCCTTGGACCCTGGATAGCATATGATGGATGGAGGGGAGATAATTTCAGAATTGCTCAGTTTTCAAAGTTCAAAGCCGCATAAAACCTGTACAAAACAAGGGTTGATTTTTACCCGCTGCTTATTTGAGACAGCAATAATCTTAGTTAAGAGGATTATCTGCAAAATAATAGAAGTCCTATTAATATGATTATGAGAGAGGGCAGATACCATGACGGCTGAAGAGGTAATTAAAGCAATCGGTGAGGATGATAAACTGGAGGCGATACAACCCTTCTGGGAAGAGGCCATGGCCGTTATGCCTGAAGGGCTCTTACCCTTTCTTGAGCCTACAGCGGTTATTGAAAATCGGCAATGGTCTGGGTTGGAAGGCTCCTTGGACACCTCCTTATTGACAGTGGCGGCACAGATCTCTGCCGACCGGGCTTTGTGCTGTCTGGCTTGGTACTGTTATTGGCGGATATTTGAAACGGGTAATGAGCGCCTAAAAACGGTGCCGGCATTGGATATTATCCCAGATAATAATAGAGGTCTGTTTTATCTGCTGATCGGTATGGCCATGGTGCCTCGTTTGCGAGAGTACCATAAGGTGCTGCGGATACCTGAGGAGATAACGCGCGAGACCGCTCAGCAAATATTCTGTATCTGCAGTAATTATCGCCGGGCGCATGAAGGGCACTCAGGTATATTCATCAACCAGTTGGTCTGGTTGCGCAATTATGTCAACGGCAATATTTTTCTACGCATCGGCAGGCTTGAATATTGGCTGATGCCCTTTCACGGCGGAGTGACGGTTTATCGTCATCGCAACAGCGGTGAAATGATTGCTCTGGCGGAAGCCGGTCAGGAGTATAATAAAAGCGGCTATCTTAATGGAGATATAGCCATTCCCGGAGATGAGCCCGGATGGGTATCCACCCTGAGTTCAAGCGGCTCCGAGGTGCAGGGATATCCTGTGTTGCCGCAAGGCCGCGGATTGCAGCAGGAGCTCTCTCTGCCTTTGGCAGAGTGGGACCTGGTGCTGAAGCGTGGCGACTGGGTCCTTGATATTCATATCCCGGCAGGAGGCGGTATGTCGCTTGAGGCCTGTCGTGATTCTCTTCAGCGTGCCGCAGCTTTCTTTAAGACGTGCTTTCCTGATCGGCTGCCGGTGGCTTTCACCTCCGCTTCCTGGATTTTCAATCCGCAATTGGAAGAGTTGCTGCCGCAGGATTCAAACCTTGTAAAGCTGCTGCAGGAGCTCTATCTCTATCCTATACCTTCACTCAATAAAAGTATATGGTTTGTATTTTTACAGGAATCCTTTGATCCGATTACAGCCCCGAGGAAGACGAGTCTGCAGCGAGTTCTATATGATTATCTGGTTGATAATCATTATTGGCGTAGCCAGGGAATGTTCTTCCTGCTGGATAACCTGTCTGATTTCGGGCATCAGGTTTATAGATCACGTATCCCATCCATGATTAATCCCAAGTAATTAAAAGAGGTCGGTTGCTGTAGAAAGCAGGAGAATAATGGGTGAAGAGAGAAAGACTTAATGGTCCATGCAACATGGATGCGTAGAATAGAGGTACGCTCTGGGAGCAACATATGAAAACTGTCGGCAATCCGCCTGCATTAGCTAATAACATACGTAAGTTGCGTAAGAAACAGCATCTTTCTCTGGATGATCTATCCAGGCGTTCGGGCGTTTCCAAAGCTATGCTTTCGCAGATAGAAGGAGATAAAGTCAATCCCACCATTGCTACAGTTTGGAAGATAGCTTGCGGATTGGGATTGGATTTGCAGGAGTTGCTTCAGGCGGATGAGAACGGTCGATTTGATATTCACCGAAGGGACAGAGCGGTAGTGCTTGATTATGATGAGGGGCGCTGCCGCATACAGGTTGTGGCGCCCCATCGTTTTGTTGAGGATCAGGAGATATATATTATCCACTTGCAACAGGGAGGGATTCTAATATCCGAACCCCACTTTCCTCAGACGGAGGAATTGCTCACCGTTTTGTCCGGCAAGATGGAAGTGGTGTCCGGTGAACATTGCAAAGAACTCGAAGCCTGGGATTCGGCTCATTACAATGCCGATGTCAGGCATTCCATAAGAAATCTTGGTCAGGAAACGGCGTCTGCCTATATGCTGGTCAGATTTAAAAGAGAGCAGTAACTGTTTAGGCTGAAACTTTTTAGGCTGTAATAGGACTTAGGTATCAACTGATAGCCTTGAATACTTAAAGGCTTATACAGTTTGCCGAAGCGTAGCTGCTTCAGTCTTCAGACTGATATACGAGGGAGGTTCTTCATGAAAATTAGTGTTAGTTCCTATAGTTTCCAGCGATATCTTAATGAGGGCAGGATGAATATCTTCGATCTTATCAAGACCACAGCGGAGATAGGCTTTGACGGAATAGAATTTTCCGGACTCAAGCTGCCGGAAGGAGAGACGGATACCGCGGCCTTGGCCGCTGGGGTCAAGGATGCTTGTGCTGAAGCCGGGTTACCGATAATCAGCTATACCATTGGTGCGGACTTTATCAACCCACCCCAGGGCGGTAGTTGGCAGGATGAGGTGGAGCGTCTCAAAGGAGAGGTGGATATAGCCGCTGCTCTGGGAGCACCGCGCATGCGCCATGATGCCACCGGGGGAATAAAGGATGGTAATAAAGACCTGGCGGAGTTTTTGGAAGTTCTGCCTGTTGTGGCCGGGGGATGCCGGGCGATAACCGAATACGCTGCTGATAAGGGCATCAGAACTATGGTGGAGAACCACGGCTTCCTGGTACAGGACAGTGATCGCTGTGCCGTGTTGTTTGATGAAGTGAACCATCCCAACTTCGGTTGGCTGGTGGATATAGGTAATTTTCTTTGTGCTGACGATGATCCCTTGCGGGCCGTAACTCGCATGGCTCCTCATGCCATCCATGCCCATGCCAAGGATTTCCATATTAAGCCCAGCACAGCCGATCCTGGAGACGGCTGGTTCCGTTCCCGCGGCGGAAACTGGCTGCGCGGCTCTATTATCGGGCATGGCGACGTTGATACTGTCGGCTGTATCAAAGCTTTGCAGGCAGCAGGCTATGATGGTTGCCTCTCTATTGAGTTTGAGGGCATGGAAGATAATCGTAAGGCTCTGGAGATAGGGTTGAAAAATCTTAGAAAGTACAGCGCCTGAGACAAAAACAACTGTGTTTGCAGCCGAGATAGAAAGCTATCTGACAAATATCCTCCTCGAGGATCTGCTGCAGGCAAACCTGAAATATACCTCCCATGCAGGAGATGGCTAGTGCTTTGGTTAAGACCTCGTTATGGTGACTGATAGCAAGAAAGAATATCTTTATACTCTTATGAGTGTCGACGACGAACCTATCGTCCATGATATGGTAGCTCGCATCCTGAAGCGTTCACACCTGCCTGTCAGAGTATGCGCCTCCGCCGGCTCCGGTCGTGAAGCACTGCAACTGGCTGAGACAACGTATCCTGATATCTGCCTGCTGGATATACATATGGAAGGTATGGATGGGCTGGAATTGGCAGGGCGTTTGAAAGATGAACTCGATCATACGCCTTGCTTTATTTATCTTACTGCTTATGATCGTTTTGAGTATGCTCGGCGGGCACTCCGTCTGGGTGCAGAGGAGTATCTTCTCAAACCTATACGGCAAGAGGAACTACTCGGTGCTTTGGGAAGAGCGGTGGACAGGCTTCAAGTAGAGCGGTTGGAGAGGCTGGAGAAAGAATGTATGCGACGCAGCCTGGAAGAGGTGCTCCCTGCTTTGACAGTAAGGGATGAGCCTAAGATGAGACGCACCGCTTTGTTGGTCAGGGAGGTGCGCGACTATGTGGATGAGCATTTTGCCGAGAAGCTCTCTCTGGATCTAATGGCTGAGTATTTTCATCTGAGTTCCGGTTATCTGGGATCGCTTTTCAAATTCGAAACAGGTATGGCTTTCAGAGCTTATCTGCGTTCAGTCCGCATAGCCAGAGCCAGAGAGCTTATGACGGATCAGAGGCTGAATCTTACGGAGATAGCTTTTGCTGTAGGCTATGAAGATATCAACTACTTCAGTCAGGCTTTTCTGGATGAGACCGGTGTCAGGCCCAGTGAATACAGGGGAGCGGGAAAGCGATGGGCAAGGTAAAGCTGAGCGATATTGTTAATTTACCTGCTTTTGAAGAGGCCGGCAGGCTTTTTTACCGGGCTACGGGCATGACGATCTCTTTTTACAGTGATGCCGGGGAGAATATCTTCTCACCGGCGGAAGAGCGTTGTGAGATTTGTCACATGATCCAGAGTACACAGGAGGGAAGGCGGCGCTGCCTGCTCTCAGATAAACAAGCAGCGGAGAGAGCTCTGCATGGCGGTAAACCTATCTCTTATACCTGCCACGCCGGGCTGATAGATGTGGTTGTGCCTGTAGTGGTAGCCGGCAAGTCAATAGGTTGTTTTTTCAGCGGCCAGTCTCTGCTGGCGTCACCTACCTCCGTAGGCTATCAGGATTTCATCGCTCGGACAGGTGATCTGGGCCTGGATCCTGATAAACTGTGGGAGGCCTATCTGAAAGTGCCGGTGGTGGATGCCGGTCGTCTGGATATAGCCTTGGGGCTGTTGGGCGTAATCTGTAATCACCTGGTGGAAGGACAGATAGCCCTGCGCAAGGAGAAAGAACTGACCCGCAAACAGCGTAAATTGCGGCGGGCCGCTGAGGAAAAGGCCGGATTGGAGCGTGACTTGAGGGAGGTGGAACTGAGGCTGGTGCAGGCTCAGCTAAACCCGCATTTTCTTTTCAATGCCCTGAATCTTATTGCGGGACAGGCTATGCTGGAGGAGGCCTCTGAGACAGGACGATTGATAGATGAGCTTTCGCTACTGCTGCGGCATTCTCTGGCCAATATAGGCGGTACCATAACCCTGGCTGAAGAGGCTGCGGCCGCCAGGGCTTATGCAGGGATATTTCGTGCTCGTTTCGGGCGTAAAGTTGAAATATCCATAGATATACAGGAAGATCTGGGCAGGCTTCAGGTTCCGGCCCTAATTCTTCAGCCGTTGGTGGAGAACTCTCTGGTGCATGCTTTGCCTGCTTGTCCGGATGGCTTACGTATCTCTATTACCGCTACCGTAGACAATTGTAGGGTTGAGTTACGGGTTATGGATAACGGCCCCGGTCTGCCGGCAGAAGCCGTACCAGGCATAGCCGTTGCTGACAGTCCCGGAGGCGGAGTCAAGTTGACAGGTCTTCCCGGCCTTAACCGTCGTTTGCGGTATTACTACCCGGATCTGCCGGAATTGGAATTGCTCACCGCAGGACAGGGCCTGACAGCCGTTATCAGCTTGCCCTTGCCCTGATCGATTTCAATGGATAATCTGTAATAATCGTGGATTTTTTCATAGCTTGAGGCATCTGTAAGAGATAGAATAAGACCAAGGTGTATTTTTGCGCCAAATATCCTTGGAGGTGCGTTATGTCCAATAAAAAAGACAAGTATACTGGTTCCGATACCGACGGAGGTATCACCAGTAGTTACACTATGGATGATGGTGTTGACTTGAAAGTGCCTTATTCCTTCTTCGGCTCGATCTATGATGAAGATGAGAAGAATATGACCTTGCAGGCCATGGGCCAGGATACGCTGACCATGGGACCGCAGGTTCAGGCTTTTCAGAAAGAATTTGCCGCTATGCATGATGTCAAGCATGCTTTTGCCGTAACCAACTGTACGACCGCTATGCATGTAGCTACTCAGGTTTTCGGCATTAAGCCGGGAGATGAAGTTATCGTTACTCCCAATACCTTTATCGCCACTTCTCTGGTTATTCTCAAAGAGGGCGGTATTCCGGTATATGCCGATATCGATCCCAGAACATACAATATCGATCCTAAAGAGATAGAAAAGAAGATCACCAACAAGACCAAAGCCATATACGTAGTACATTACGGTGGTCTGATGTGTGATATGGATCCCATCATGGCTATTGCCAGAAAGCATAACCTCTATGTGCTGGAGGATTGTGCTCATACGCCGGGGGCTGCTTACAAAGGACGCAAGGCAGGCAGTATAGGCGATATAGGCTGCTTTAGCTTCCATTCCCTTAAAAACATGACCACCTGCGGCGAGGGCGGCATGATAACCACTAATAATGATGATTTTGTCGATCCCATAGAGAAGCTGCGTTGCATGAACCTAGATCACTGGAAGGATCAGGTTGATTATTGGATACCGTCGCATTTCGATGTAGTGGACGTTAAGGGGTACTGGGGCAACAACTATCGCATGAATGAAGTTCAGGCAGCTGTGGGGCGGGCACAGTTACGCAAGCTGGATATGCTCAACGAAAAGCGTCGTGAACTGGGACGGCGCATCAATGACGGCATTCAGGGGATCAAGGGGATCACGCCCGTCTATGAGTCTCCCGATTGCTACCACGTTTACCATCTCTATACCCTCTGTGTGGAAGAGGAGGAGCTGGGAGCGAGCCGCGATGACTTCATGAGAGTGCTTTACAGAGAAGAGGGCGTGCAGGGTATTCTGCATTACCAGCCCACCTATCACTTTACCGGTTTGAAGCGTATGGGTTACGGCGACGGCCTCTGTCCGCTGGCAGAGAAGTTTTTCTATAAGCGAGAGTTGAATCTGCCGATGCATCCGCGCCTGACTGATAGAGAGATAGAAGATACCATTGCCGGTATTCGTAATGCTGCCGAGAAGGTTCGCAGGAAATAATGCGGTATGGGCAGGTACGGGACATAAGCGGCTGGATTTACAGCGGTATGTGGTCCTATTGTCCAGAGTATCCGGGTGCGGAGATAACGGATCTGCCGCACCCGGAGTTCTTGCCATCCGACTATCCGGTATATTTGCAAAAATTTATAATAAGCGGGCAGACGGGGACATATATTGAAACAAAAGCTCATGTTGACCTGGCGGCTGAGCCGGTTACGGCTTTGCCGCTCAAGGATTTTTATCGTCCGGCTGTGGTAATAAATGTAGGAAACAAACGTCGTAATGAACCCGTTATAATGCCTGATTTGAAAGCGGCGTCACCCGAGATATGCCCAGGTGACGCCGTCCTTATTTGCAGTGGCTGGGATGCACATTGGGACGATCCGGATTACGTAAATGGCAGTCCATATATTGATAGAGATGCGGCTATGTGGTTGTTTGATAGAGGTATAGGCCTGCTGGGAGCGGATTTTCCTCGTTTTGATTCTGTATCGCAGATGCAATTTCCCTGGGAAGAGTTCTGGACCAGGGTCAATCTGTTGCTGGCGCCGTTGACCAACCTATCCGAGTTATCAGGCAGGTGCGGTATGTTGGCAGCCTTTCCTCTAAAAATACGTGGCGCCTGTGCTTCACCGTGCCGGGCAGTTCTTATAGATACAGAGGAAAAACTAGATACAGAGGGAAAACCATGTCTGTAATTAATGAAAGCGATATCGTTCTCAGTTTACGGAATTTAGGTCTGGTGGAAGGCGATAAATTATTAGTTCATTCTTCTTTGAAGGCAATCGGCCTGGTAGCGGGTGGTCCAGATGCCGTCATCAAAGCACTTATAGAGGTTGTGGGGCCTGCGGGCCTGATAGTTATGCCGACGTTTGTTTGTGAGCCGCCTTTTGACCGTTGCAACTCGGCAACCGCTCTAGGAGATGTGGCGGAACGCTTTTGGCGTCGTCCGGATGCTGTGCGTAGCTTGCATCCCACTCATTCCGTGGCTGCTGTCGGCTATGGTGCAGCCGATCTGATCGCCGGACATGAAAAGGCGCCTACTGCCTATGCCGAAGGTACACCATATTATAAATTGGCTCGATCAGGTGGTAAGGTTTTGCTGATGGGAGTGGATCAGGATCGTAATACCACTTTGCATGCAGCCGAAGCCATAACCGGGGTTCCATATCTGGACGATATAAAAGCAGCATATATAGATGATGAAGGCTGTGAAATTATCATTCCTGTGACCGCAATGGCAGGCCCGCACAGGGATTTTATCGGTCTGGACAGGCTTTTCAGAGAACGCGGCATTATGCGTATGGGCCGTATAGGCAAAGCCATCTGTCGTCTGATGGAGGCAGGTCCGATGCTCGATATAGCCGTTGAAGCCTTGAGCTGTGATCCTGCCGCTGTTCTTTGCCGTAATCCTGCCTGTCAAGATTGCATCAGGCAGAGAGGACGGATAAAGGCTGCACGTCTAGCGGAAGAGGATTTCCATCTGGCCGCCGTAGCCGGAGATATAGCAAATGACCCTGCGGTTGTTCTGGAGACAATAAAAGGAGAAGGCATATTTGCTCTGGAGTTGACCACTGTGGAATACGAAGCCTACAGATCCCTGTTACAAGGCGAAGGGGTGGCGATAGCAGCTGTGCGTAGCAGGATTGGTGACGAGAGAGCCGTTGCTCTGGCTGCAAGGCTGAGTGTGCCGCTGGTTGTACCTGTTGGAACCGCTGAAGAATTCAAGATGGCGGCGTCGCTAGCCGGCAAGGGGATAAATGTCCTGGTAGAGAACAATGGTGCACCTTCATCCTTCTATCTTGAAATGTACGCCGGCAGTTATCTGTCGCCAGGGCTGGCTCTCAATCCCGGACGTTTTGCTGCAGCCGGAGAAAAGCCTTTTCTGGGTATATTCTATAATGGAGGGCTAAGGAAGAGGGTTATGCGTTTCTATATAGATGATGCTCTGTTTGACGGAACTCCCGCTCTTCCCGGACAGGGTAACGGCGAAGTGAAGGAGATTATTTCCATGTTGCGTTGTCGCGGTTTCGGCGGCACTATAGCTTTGCGTTCATGTAATAAGGGGGCGGCGGCATTCAGGCAGGCGGCTGAGGCTTTCTGGTGTATGCTGGAGAATATGTAATATAAAACGGGGAGGATTATTTAAATGAGTAAGGCAAGAATAATGTACAATATGACGGTTCGACATGTTCGGGAAGGGCTAAAAGAGATGAAGACCGTTATCGTGCCCATTGGAGTGGTGGAGCAGCACGGTTACCATCTGCCTCTGAGTGTGGATATTCATAATGCGGTTGAGATAGGCCGCAGAGCCTCTGAAGAGACCGGCTGTTTTATGGCCCCGCCGGTGCATTATAATTTTTCCGGAGGCACTCTGCCCGGCACTATCAACCTTAGCCCTCAGGTATTCTCTCTAGTGCTGACGGATATCTGCCGCAGCCTTTCAATTCAGGGCTTTAAGAATATAATTCTGCTTATGGGACATGGAGGCACGGAAGCCGGCCGTGCCGTAACCGATGCCGCTGAGAATTTACAGCGTCTGGACCCGCGTATGGCCGGCACTGCTATAGCTGTAGTGCCCTTCTGGGAACTATCACCCAGCTATTTGAAATCTACCGAGGATAAGGATTTCCATGCCGGGCGTTATGAGACCTCATTGATGCTCTATTGGAAGCCCGAACTGGTCCGGATGGACGAGGCTTGCCTGGATAGCCCGGAGACGGTCCGGATGATGCGAACCGACCAGGATGCTTTTCTGGTAAAGCATAAAGAGGTAGATAACAGGTTTGTCGTACCCAGATTGGCCCAGCATCCTGATATAGAGGTAGGCGTCATGGGTGACTACAATGGCGCCAGCGCTGAATTTGGGGAAAAGATGGCTATGGAGTGCGTAGATGGCCTATCGGATATAATCAGGCAGATGGAGAGAGAGAACGGGTAGGAGATAGCGGTAGGCCGGTATACCGGCCTACTTAAAGCTTACCACAAGCTCGGTATCCAATGCTTTGGCGATACGCTGCAGATATTGCAGGCTGATATTGTTTTCACCTCTTATTTATTGTAAAAGATTGTAATCCCAAGCTTTGAAATGCATGTATCCTGATTTAACCAGCCCGGCTATTCATATTTAAAAAGGTTTGCATTTACGCACCAAAAAAAGGAATATAAAATTTTACGGCGAAATATACTTATAACGGTTCGTAAAAGCATACCAAATCAAGGATAGCAAAATTGATACAAGAGCTTGGCAAAGATCCTATACCTAAATATCATCGCTTCAGATTGATTGTGGAGCAGGATATCCGTAGTGGTAAATATCCGTTCGGTTCAGCTTTGCCCCCGGAAAGGAAGCTGGCGGAGGA
>JAQUEL010000048.1 GCA_028685295.1 bacterium | reverse complement strand
ATAATATCAATAACAGGGCCGTCTCACTAAAGCAAATCAGATTGCAGTCCAGATTGATAATAAGGGAATCCTGCGGAGCAAAGCTAAAAACAGAAAAGTAGGTGATTCTACTATCCAAAGCTGATTGTCGCGCTATATCGTTTAAGAGAACATGCTTTTCTAGTTTTCGTCCAATTTCAGATAGTCGGATTGGAGGGTTGAGAAATATGAGAAAGCAGGGATTCACTTTAATAGAATTATTAGTGGTCATTGCAATAATTTCTATTCTGGCCGGAATATTATTTCCTGTTTTCAGCAAGGCGAGAGAAAAATCCAGACAAACCGCATGTCTGAGTAATTTGAAACAGCTTGGTGCAGCCATGATGATGTATACCCAGGATTATGATGGGGTTTTCCCGCCGGCTGATTTTCAATTATTTCAAACATGGACTATACCGCATATAATGTGGCCGCAAATTCTTCTCAATGAAAAATATGTAGGCAGTGTTAAGGTTTTCGCCTGTCCATCTTATGCTGCCGGCACTTCTGGCGCCGATAATTTCCTAAGCTTTTTACCAGGTAGGATTTCGAACAGTTTTAGATTTGTACATTATGGATACAATGAAGCTCACATAGGAACGAGTAGGAGATATGGCGGCAACATATTTCCTGCGGCAACGGATTCGGATATACGCAAACCGGCGGAAACGATTTTACTGCTGGATAGTATACATGATCCTGCAAATCCTGCTAATACATGCGGCTGGTTTATTGTTAACGATTTTTACAATACTACTTTAAAATATCAATTTCCGCATCCCCGACATTCAACAGGCTTGAACATTCTGTGGGCGGATGGGCACGTTTCCTATCGTTTTGTTAGCGATG
The DNA here is from genome assembly GCA_028685295.1 of bacterium. GTDB lineage: Bacteria > UBP13 > UBA5359 > UBA5359 > UBA5359 > UBA5359. The sequence goes on along the minus strand of JAQUEL010000048.1, from coordinate 13,993 downwards.
CGGCCAATCCATATAGCGATTTAAGCTATGGTGATCAAGTTGGCAACAGCGCGAATCTATGGGATAGATATTGATGCTTTGCAATAGCCGATTTACAGCAATAGAAGATATTGTTGAGTATCGTGACAAGGTATCCGTTTAATCAAATAAATCGAGGAGGGAAAGTAATTGAAAGCAAAGATATTTTTATTGGTACTGTTAGGGCTGTCTCTGTTGGTAATCCCGGCAGGTATGGGGCACGCTTCATCAGTGGATAACTTAATAGTAAATCCCGGGTTCGAAGATGGAACAGACAACTTTCCGGCAGGCTGGGAAATAACAGGATCTTTTTCTGGATCCTCGCATAAGGGTATAAATAAGTGTTACTTCTGGGATAAGACCGTTTTCAGGAGTGGTGAAAGCAGCTTATGCTTATTCAATGAGAGGGCTTCTGAAGATTTTGGAAAAGCACATGGCAGAATGCTGTGTATTAGCCAGGCTGTTAACGTGCTGAGCGATAATACTTATTACCAGTTTTCTTTTTGGTCAAAAGGCGAGAAGGTGTCTCTTAATGATGAAAGCGTTGTCAGGGTAGCAGCTGTAATTACGGGAGAAGGCGAATTCAAGACTATATACAAAAATTTTGCAAAGTTTGCCACAGAAGAAAATTATGATTGGAAAGAGGTTAAAAATAATATCTTTGTTCCTAAAGGAGCCACAAAAATTGCGATCTATATTCAACTGGATGGCAAGACCACAAGCGGAAGGGTATGGTTTGATGATTTCTCTCTGTGCGATAAGAGCAATTTATCGCAGTACAAACAGAGCTTCCCTTTCAGCACAGAGTTTGATCGCAAAATCGCCGATGTAACCAAGAATCTTCTTGCACAGCCCAGGCAGATTTATGCTTCGTATGGAACTCCGGTCATTGATGGCCAATTGAACGATCTATGCTGGCAAGATACATCGAAAATCAACGGTTTTTTATTGCCCGGAACTAATAGCTTTGCTAATGAAGATACCGATGTCTTGCTGTCTTATGATGAGAAAAATCTGTATCTGGCTTTTAATTGTTATACGGCAGATACTTTGAAATTGCGAGCGAGTGCCGAGAAGACGGAGCACGATGCTACCTTATGGTATGATGATTGTGTGGAAGTATTTATTTACTCAAGAGATAAGAAAATAACCGCCCATCTGATCGCTAATGCCAAAGGAGCTCGGTGGGATGGTCTGCACCGTGAATTGCTTCCGGATACTTCCTGGAACCCGGCCTGGACAGCTTCAGTCTCGATAGGACAGAAATCCTGGGTAGTCGAAGCCTCGATACCCATTCAAGAACTAATCAGTATATTAGGTTCACCTGACAATTGGCGTATAAATCTTTGCCGGGAGAACAAGGTCAACGGCGAAAACAGCTCGATCTGTTTTTTGCCGGAATCCGTCAGGTTTTTACAACCTGATAGATTTGCCGTTTTATCATGTATAAAAGATAAAGCATCTTTACCTAAAGAAGATATCGCTTTGACGCGAATCAGAGCCTTGCATGATTTAGAGAAACGTCGTCTTGAATCTGTTATTGCCGATGACTCAAAGGATGGCTATAAATTTAAGTATGCCTTTGATTTCGGCACGCTCAGTTCGCCGCTTAAGAGAGGTTTTATCGGAATTGAGCCTGAGAGTCGTTATGCTTCTATATTGGGCTACGGTTGGATAAAAAACAATGCAATGAGTGGTGTTAATAGGGGTGTTGAAAAAGGTAGCGGCAGTCCTAATGAACTGACGTGCGATTTTATTGAAGGTAAAAGCGATAGTGTCTTCAGGATAGACTTGCCCGATGGGGAATATATGGTTTATTTGATTTGTGGCGATACCATATATCCCTCTCCAACGTATAAAGTATATTCAGGAAACACCGAGCTTGCTAATATTGCCGTTGGCGGCCGATATAATTTTCAACCCTTTTCATTTCCAGCCAGAGTATCCGATAACAAGCTCTTATTGACATTCAAAGGGAACAATGGATGGCTGGTAAATGCCTTGATAATTTATAAAAAAGAAGATCTTTCTCAAGCACAAACGGTTTTAAATAAAATAGAAAGAGAGATTTATCTGGGTTCAGCCGATCGGATTATCAAATTTGCCAGGTACGAATACAATGAGACAAATCCTTTGCCTGCCGATACCGATAAGAAGGGTTATTTGATATTCTCCTCCAATTACTTGGATATCCTTTATCCCAACAGCATTCCCCGAAAAGAAGAGATGGCGAAGGATTTAAAGCTCTTTGCTGCCCCCGGTGAATATGAACCCGCAACGTTCTCCATACTGCCGTTGAAAGACATGAAAAATGTTAGAATATCTATAAGCAACTTGCAAAACGGTAAAGATATTATCGGTAGATCGAGCATCAATGTGCAAATGGTTAAATATCACTATCACAACGTGGCGATGTCAAACCCACCGACATATATGCTCTTTCCCAAAGTGTTGGAGGATTATGCCGCTTCCGATTTAGCCAAAGGCATGGCCGTAAAAATATGGCTGACTGTCAAAATACCCGAAACCGCCAGAGCAGGGAGGTATTGGGGCAAGATAATCATAGAAGCGGAGAATGCTCCCGCAAGCGTTATTAGTCTAAGTTGCGAGGTGCTGCCTTTTCGGTTGGATGAGCTGAAAGATACAACGTTCAATATGTGCTACCATTTGCCTCTGAACTATCCTGAAAGAGGGGTGGATGGCTGGAAATTGTTGGAAAAAGATCTGATCGATATGAAGGAACATGGCATGAACTCGGTAAATTTATTTGTAATCGGCCAAAACCTATGGTCCGAATTTGGACAAAGGGGTAAGAGCATCAATGTGGAAGCCTTTTTAAAATTCTTGAGACTGTGTAAAAAAACCGGATTATCCCAGCCCTTGCCTCTGAATATCTGTCCGTATTTCCCATGGGATCCTAATCAAGCAACCAGCAAGAGGGCCTTGGATATTCAGGAGTGGGAGTATGTAGCCAGGGCAATAAAAGAATTGGAGGCAAAAGTAAAGCAGGAAGGGCTGCCTGAAATCTATTGGTATATTGATGAACCTTACAATGAAACAAGGAAGCATAATACACTGGCTTTTCTGGAATTTCTTAAAGGGTGTTGCCCTACGGCGAAAACCTTTGTTACGATGTTTGTGGATTCTTCCGATTCACAAAATGTCGATATCTTTTGTCCAAATCCTCATCAGCTATCGAAAGCACTATTGGCAAACCCTGATTACTTTCAAACGATGAGAGCAAAGGGAAAATCGATATGGACGTATAATGGGGCTGCAAACCCGTTTATTCCCTCTGCGTGCAGATTTAATGTCGGCTTCTATATGTGGCGGTTAGGGGTAGCAGGGCAATTGAATTTTACCTATCAACTTTATTACTATCATCGCAATCTTTATAACCCATTGGATAATCCAGGGCCGGTTATGTATGGGCATACCTACCCCGGTTCGGAAGGACCGATATCCACTATTACCTGGGAGGCGATTAGAGAGGGGATAGATGATTTAAGGTATATAAAAACTTTGGAACGGCATATCGAATCTGCCGAAAAAAGGAAAGATGCCGCAGCGTTGAAGGTGATTCGGGAAGCTAAGCTCTTTTTAACGGATCTGCAAGCCAGGATATCTGTAAATTATGATGATTATGAAGTTAAGGATAGTAATGGTGCGCCGTTATATAAGCAGCCGGTCTGGACAACAGATCTTTATGATGCTTATCGTCGGAAGATTGCGGATTTCATTATCAAATTGCAGTGAGGGATATCATGAAGATGTGGCATAAGGGGTATACGCATTTGCACACCAGCTTTCGTTATCCGACGGAGCGGAGAATAGCTCCGGAAATGCTGATCGAAGAGCTGAATGAATTAGACGCCGGCTTTGCCTTTTGTGCCGGGGATCATGGGGATATCGAAGGTAGTAATTATTGGGGTATAGATAGCAGAGAGTATGAGGAGTATAAAGAAGCCTGCCTGTCGGTGAATGAACCCGGCGGCCCTCTTCTTATACCTGCTCCGGAAGCGCATTTGATGTTTGCTCCATTTACAGAAAGGCATGAGCATCATTGCTGTGTTCCTATTGCAGATTATTTACCACGACTTAATTTTCCGGAAAGCCGGGCCTTGGCTGCTTCGTATACTAAAGAGGTGGGGAGCTTCATTGCCGAAGCGCATGAACATAATCTGTCTCTTACATTGAATCATCCCCACCTCTCTGTCAATTCATTATTTAGCGGCCCTCCACCTCTATCGCTTGCTCCTCTGTTTCAAATGGATTACCTGGAGCTATGCACCATAGGCAGTCTGGCTTCTTTGAAAAAAAATCTGGAAATATATCTTGGATATCTTTCCAACCCGGCTTCAGCTGTTATGGGATGCTGTGCAGGTGTAGATAATGCTGAAAGCTGTTGGAGATTGCTCTCAGCGGAGGCCAGGGTAGTTCCTTCAACTTATCTCTATATCCATGGAAAGCTTAACAGGGAGAGCTTAATGAATGCCTGGAATGAAAGGCGGAGCTATATGGCTTATGGGGATTTGTCTGTAGAGATGATGGAGCCGGTTCCTTCAAAGAGATATATTGAGACAATGGTATTGCCGAGTATTAAAATAATCCTTTTTTCCGATGAGGATATTATATTAACCGTATATCGAAACGGAGTGCAGATTTATCGGGAGAAAGGTAATGGGAAATACGGTTTGAATTGGAGAGATGAAGTCCCTCTTCCGGGAAGAAATCATTATGTCGTTCATGTCGAGGCGAAAGGCAAGCATCTGGTTACTTCGCCGGTAAATTATGATTATGCAATCTGCAACTAAAATGTATTATACCATGGTACACAAGCGTTTTTACAAATGTTTTGCCGGAAGTGCCTACATGATAAGAGAAATATCTATAGAATAGCTGGATGGTTTTATGTATAGCTCAATTAACCGAAAAAGTTGGAACCGGATACTGGCCGACAACGAGAATAAATGGCCGTCGCCGCTTACTGTGCATCTCCCCATTCAACCGGTGTATTCGCCCGATTTTATTCATGTGGACAGCGCTTTAAATGTATGTCGCCGCCGAGTTTATCCGAGTCTTTCCGTCCATGAACGCCACGATTGGGAGCGAATCTCGCAGACGGAAACCATGCTGATTCAATTCGCGCTTGATATCCCTCCTTTCATTCCAGATTTCCGTTGTAGTCAGATGATGCTAGCGGAGGGGCGCTATCCAATCGTGCAGACCGACTATTTTGCTCGAAATATTCTTTATCGTTTCGAGTATTTTTGCTGTCCGTTGGAAGAGTCAAAGCAAAGCATGCTATGGATATGCTGTTCCATTACTAACGAAAGCAATTCTCCTGAAGAAGTGAACGCCTGGGCAAAGATTAACTTTCAAAAGGAAGGCGATCTTTTCGAGTTTCATTACATTCCCTTTTACTGGGATAACAGCAAGTGGTTATTTTGCGATAAGGTCGGTTTGCAAGGTGATAGGATACTATATCAGGAAAGAAGTATTGGTAGAGTGCTGCCAGGGAATTTCGCTTGCTCTTGGAAGGATACGGTTACCTTTGATGATGAGGACTATAATAAAAAGTTCGATGGTAACAGTCCTTATTTTGTTACTCCGCCTTTACGTTGTAAAAAAATGCAGGATGCTATGCGGTTTTCTTTGATGCTGGAACCCAAGTGCAGTGAAACTTTTAGTCTGGTGATATTGACGGGATACGAGAACATTAGCGACAAGCACCTGCAAGCTATGGCTGTATCCAGTGCCGAAATTTGCCGAGAGCAATCGTTGGCACATTATAAATCGTATTTCACCGATAATATTGCACAGTTAATCTGTAAGACGGAGAAATGGGATAAAATTTTTTACACGTTGCAAACATCCATTCTGCAGCTTTTGGTGCGCTTTCCCGGCAAAGCCGACTTAATGCCGACGCAGGGAGGATCATCCGAACGTTTCTTTGTTTGGGTCTGGGAAGCGGTATTCATGCTAATGCCGATGTTGCAAATAGGTCATTTTAAGCCTGTTAGAGAGGCATTGGATTTCATTTTCAAATTACAGGATGCTGGCTATGCACCACGTGGTAGGTTTACCACCACTGGCGGCTCAATCGGTACGACAGGACCACGCTGGATAAATACCACAGGTTCAGCACTGGCTTTAGCAGCAGACTATTATCTCTACTCCCAGGACGGAGCATATTTGGAGCAATATCTGCCTAAGATTATCAAAGCGAGCGAGTGGATAGTGAACCAAATTAAAGAGACGCGCCGTTTAAGCCTAGACGGGGCTCGACCTTTAACCTACGGCCTAATGCCTTTTGGCTGTGCTACTGATGGCGATATAGGTCATATAGTGTCCATCACGGATGCTTACACTTTTTGGGGCTTGAATAAATCTGTGGCTTTGCTGGAAAAGTTAGGTCATAAACAGGCAAACACATTTCGGGCGGAGCTGGAGCAATATAAGCAAGATATAGCAGTTGCAGTTTGCGGATTAACGCAGTCCAGCGGCTTCATTGAGCGCAAGATACAGACAGGAGATCCTGAAGAAAGATTTACCGATAAGTTTGAAAACATATGCAGTGCAGCCCATCTGGGATACTGTCGAGCTATTGATATAAGCAGTAAATCCTTCCAACGCTATATCAGCTACTTTGAAGACAATCTGGTCGATGATTATTTTATCGGCAAGATGGATAGAGTCATCTATTACATGGGTGTGGGTGAGTGGCTTTGGCAGGATATATACTTACAATTAGGGGAATGGAAGAAAGCCTTTATGGCAATAATGACCAACTTGAAATATGGCATGACACAGGATACTTATCAAGTGCAGGAGAGGTTCTCTAAGGTCGATCCGGCATTCACGCCCTGGCAACCCAACGGAAGCGGCAGTGGCAGAGCGCTGGATATGATTATCAAATCATTTTACTTTGAGCACGATCATATAGCGACACTGCTGGGCGGCATACCCTTTACCTGGCTTCAGGAGAACGATTTTACATCCTTGAGCAATCTTTACAATACAAGAGGGAAGCTGTCTTTGGAAGTTGACATGATCGACAATCGAAAAGCAGAGTTGCGGATGTTCTCGGATATGCCGAAATCTTTGCCTGCCAAGGTCCGCTTCCCAGAATACTTTTCCGTAGATTTAGTCTCGGAAGGTGTGATCGTCCTCGGCGATAATTATTTCAGCATAGCATCCGGTTGTTACAAAGTCTGGTTTGTATTAAGCACAAGCGTTGAATGAAAGGATTGTTCAGGCATGAAAGTTTAGCAATAGGAGTGCATCCTGATGATCTAATATAACGGGAGCAGGCATTATCATATGTAGATAGGCAGTCTGTAGTGCTTGAGACAATGCCTATACTAAGGGAATTAAGCGGCAATGCTGGTGAAAGGTAATTGGGGTCGGAATGAAATGAATAGTAAGAATTTGACGAGTATCGAAAAATACCCCTTTATCTATGGAGTGCAATACTATCGGGCCCCGACGCCGGAAGAGCAGTTTTGGAAAAAGGATCTGCAGAGAATATCCGAGTGCGGTTTTAATATGGTGAAATTTTGGGCTCAATGGCGCTGGGTTCATCGTAAACCGGAAACATTTTTCTTCGATGACCTGGATGAATTGATGGCTCTTGCAGATGAATACAAGCTTAAAGTCACGATCAATCTAATCTTCGATGTAGCGCCGGCCTGGATTTTTAATGCGTATCCTGATTGCCGAATGGTTGAAGCATCAGGTAGAGCAGTGGAGCCTTGCGCTGCTATTTGCCGCCAAATCGGCGGTTATCCCGGACCATGCTATAATCATTCCTATGCCCGCTCGGCACGTGAGGAGTTTCTTAAACAGGTTGTAGCCCGTTATGCCGGGTGTCGGGCAATGAGTATGTGGGATGTCTGGAATGAGCCCGAATCATGTTTTCTCTTTCGTCAACCGCATGAGAGTACGTTGTTATGTTATTGTGATAATTGCCGCAGCCGTTTTAAGGAATGGCTACGGATGCGCTATGGCAGCTTGGAAGGGTTGAACGAAGTCTGGGGACGTTGTTATAACAATTGGGATGAGTTGGAGTTACCGCGGGTTAGAAATACATTTACCGATATGATCGATTGGCGCCTGTTTCATCTGGATACCCTTGGCGCAGAGGCACGCCGACGTATATCGACAGTGAAATCTATTGATAATCGGCATCCGGTTTACCTGCACCCCGTACCGAATGTTTTATATCCATTCAATCCGGTAACAGGGGTCGACGACTTTCAGATCGCCGACGGCTGCGATTGCTTTGGCGGAACCGCCAACGGTGTACCCGCAGAGACTTTGCAAACAGTTGCAGCGGCTCAGGGACGCGTGAGTTACAACGTTGAGAGCCATCTATGCGCCGGCGCCGCATCCATGTATTCGCGGTTGTTGACTGTACAGGATTTTGCCGATAATTTTCTGCCGCAGATAGGCCTGGGAATACGAGGCTTCCTGCACTGGCAATATCGTGGCGAGTCGCTGGGGGCAGAGGCGCCCGCATGGGGTTTGCTTGATGTCAACGGACGCGAAGGTGCAAGCCATGCCGGTGCGGTGGATTTTTGGAAAAAGCTGCGGCCTGTGGCGAAGCGGATCATGGAAGCACCGCTTGAACCACCAGCAGTAGCCGTATTTAAATCATGCAGTAATGAGATATTTCAATGGTGCATGAACGGTAATTTCGACGATTTACATAAAGGAATAACCGGTTATACTCAACTGCTTTATCGCAAGAACCTGCGATTAGCCTATGTCAATGATCGTATGCTGATCGACGGGTTGCCGGCAAGTATAAAACTGCTGATCATGCCGAACTGCTATGCCATGCAACAGCCTGTTGCTGAAGCGTTATCAGAATGGGTATTGAATGGCGGCACGCTGATATGCGAAGCGCATACCGGAGGTTATAATCTCAGCACCGGTCGTCACAGCCGGGACCTGCCCGGTCTCGGGCTGGCTGAAGCTTTCGGGATACGGGAGCGCAATGCTGTGGCCGTGGCCCATTTAGGCCTGTCAAAGGCTGATATTCCCATTGATAATCTGCCTCCTGATCTTGCCAAGGCTTTTGATGCCTTTGATCTTGGCGGAGAACAAATTTTACCTCTAAAAACGATAGATGATAAAATTATCTGGGGCTGGTCGAGATATACGGAATTGGAAGGCAGTGATCTGCAACCGATAGCTTCTCTGTCCGGCTCTTCCCCATGCATAGCCTCAAAGAAGGCAGGCAGCGGCTCTGTCTATTATTTCGGCACCTTGGCTGGTCAAATGTGGGATAAGGGAGGCGCTTTGGCCGATATTATTGATTCGGCACTCAAAGCGGCAGGGGTACCTCCGGCAAATGAAATATGGCCGGGACTGCCGGAAGGAGTACGCCTTGACCCGTTGAAAACGCCGTACGGCACTGCCGTGATAATATCTAACCGGACGGATAAACATATAAAATTCCAGCTTCGGCTTGAGGAACCCATGTACTCTATCTTTACCGAATGCAAGCTGTCCGGCCAGGCTCAATTGGGATTGAACCCCGGTCAAGCAGAGTTGCTGGCGCCGGATAAATGGGATATCGCAAAATAAGGCTGTTCCCGTATAAATATAATATTCGATTGTTATGGTGAGGAAGGATTTATGAAACATATTTTAGTGGATATCGATGGTACCGTCACCTCCTTGGACAGCAATCCGTATCAGGATATCGAGGGCATCTCTTGCGATTATTTCAGAGGAATTCTCAGAGATATGCTGGCCAGGAAATTAAATGGTGATCATTCGCTGGCTTTAAATATGATTCAGGAGAAGGCCCGGGCATTTAACGGCTGCAATTTCCGCGTGGCTCCTTCACTGGATATCCCGGAGCAGGCATTATGGGAAGAGGTTTTAGCCTGGCAGCATGAGCATCTTTCCGTCTTTGATGATGCCGTAGATATGATAAAGGAGCTTTTTGCCGAAGGTTTCGATCTCTATGCAGTCAGCAATAATTCATGCAAAGGAATACAAGCTAAATTAAGTCATGCCGGCCTGGCGGATATAGCCGGTTCCTCTTACTTTAAAAAGCTGTATGGCATGGATCTCTTCGGGCTTGGATGGAGCAAGAGTATGCCTGAGGTGTATAGCATAATTCTTCAGCAGGAGAGGTTTTCTCCTGAGGAAGTGGTTATGGTTGGAGACGAGCCTGCCATAGATTTGGAATCTCCTCTTAAAGGGGGCATGAAGCATGCCGTTATTGTTGATAGGATGCAGAAAGAAGAGGTTGCTTTTAAGAATAACGGTCTTTTTGTCAGATCTTTAAGAATTATTCCAGAGATATTGTACATGGGGTCAGGAGTTTACATTTAACATGAGCGCTTGTATAATAGCGCTATGGCCAGGCATTTAAGAATAGAATATCCGGGAGCTGTCTATCACGTTACTTCAAGGGGTAATGCTCGGGAAAATATCTACCTCGATGATACGGACAGGCAGGCCTTTCTGAAAATAGTTGGCGAGGCTGTAAAAAGGCAAAATATCATTCTGCATACTTATTGCCTGATGAATAACCATTACCATCTACTGCTGGAGACACCTGACGGCAACTTGTCAATGGCCATGAAGCAGATAAACGGCATCTATACCCAGAAATTCAACCTGCGGCATAAGAGATGCGGACATGTATTTCAGGGAAGGTATAAATCCATATTGGTGGAGAGGGATAGTTACCTATTGGAGTTATGTCGCTATATATCGCTTAATCCGGTAAGGACGGGCTTGGTCAAATTGCCCGAAGAATACCGCTGGAGCAGTTATCGTGCGGCAACAGGCAGGGATAACGCACCGGAATGGCTTGATCTGATTTGGATAAAGTCCTGTTTCAGCCCTGACATGGAAAAAGCCGCAGCAATGTATGAGAAATTCGTTATGGAGGGCATAGATAAACCTGCGGTAATACCGGATAACGGGATAGCCATAGGTAATGAGAGTTACCTGCTGGAGATAAAGGAACTGGCAAAGGGCAGCGGCCTGGAACGTAGAAGAGGCGAAAGATATATCAACAGGCCGGAACTAAAGAGTATCTTCCATGAGGATACAGGAATAAAGGATAGGAACAGGGCGATCTACAGGGCCTATGTGGACCATGCCTATACCCAAAGAGAGATAGCCGCATATCTTGGCATCAGCTATGTCACCATAAGCAGAGCGATAAAAGAGAGTGATAGCGCCTCAAGGAGTGAAGTAAACTCCTGACCCCCTTGCCACATAGGAGAAGAGAAGATGCAAGAAGATACATCGATCATACGTGAGCTGATCCGCAGACGCTATGCCGGCGCCGGGGGGGAGCTGACCCCTGCTGTTATCAGGCGCCTTAGGATAGAGTTGCTGGAAGAAATGCTGGGCGATCCTCTGCCCGGCGAACTTCCTTATCAAAAATTTGCCGCCGTGGAGAGGTTGTGGGGCGAAGATATAAGCAGACTGCAAGCGTTAAAGCTTCTTCATGATGAGGCGGAAGCCGGCAATATCCGGCCGGCGCCGAGCCGGGGAGGCATTAATACACATGTGCATACCAGCGCTTCATTCAGCGTTTTCCGCAGTCCAGGTGAAGCGGCCTGGCAGGCCTTTATGAATGGCGTTATGGTCTTTGGTATCAATGACCATTATACTATCGCCGGCCATAAGGAATTTGCCGAAGCCTGTAACCTGCTGGGAATAAAGGCTCTCTTTTCCATAGAGGCGCTGGCTCTGGACGAGGCGGCGCAGGCGGTGGGGCGGCGTTTTAATGATCCCAACAACCCCGGACGCATCTATCTCAGCGGCAAAGGTGTCGTCAAAGATCTGAAGCCGGGCAGCCGGGAAGAGGCTCTGTTATCCGGTATGCGTCAATCTTTGGAACGACGCAACCGCCTGATGGTGGAGAAGGTTTCAAGCATCTTGTCTGAAGCCGATCCGAATATCCATCTGGATTTCGATGACGTACTGCTGCTGACCCCGGCCGGCAATGCTACTGAGCGCCATATTGCTCAGGCCGTAGAGACCGCTATTGAGGGCCGGTTCGGTTCCGAAAGCGAAACGGCAGCCTTTCTATCATCTCTGGCGGATGTTCCCGAAGCGGATATACCTACCGCCGGAGCTCGTCGCCAGAACTTTATTCGTGACCGCCTGCTGAAATCCGGCCGGCCGGCCTTTGTTCCGGAGAGTCCCGATGCCTTTATCTCTCTGGACGATATGGTGCTGCTCTTTAGAGGATATGGAGCTATACCCGCTTATCCTGTTCTCGGCAATCCCAACACAGAAGGAGAGAGCGATTTGAGAGCTCTCTTTGAAGAGATGAAATCGCGCGGTATCTTTGCGGTGGAAGTTATTCCCAATCGCAATGACCGCGAACGTTTGGAACAGATAGTAAGAGCCGCTGCCGCTGCCGCCATGCCGGTATTCAACGGAACCGAGCATAACACCAGAGATACCCAGCCCTTGCTGGATAAATTTGCCCTCGATCCGGAATTCAAGGGGATATTTGCCCGGGGAGCCGCTGTTTTGCTGGCACACCAGCATCTGAGCCGTGAAAGAGGCGTTGGCTATCTGGATGCGAACGGCAGACCGTCGGTGGATGGCGACCCAGCTAAAACCATGGCACACTTCGAAGAAGTGGGTAGAGGCCTTATAATTTAATCTGCGTTCAAAATGCTCTTGCTTGAAAGGCTGATATATGCCATACTTTGTAAGATCAGATTGCAAGGAGTCAGCAACATGTCGGAGAAGATGCTTCCATTTACAAAAGAGAGACTGGAGGAAATAACGGCCATATATCCCACACCCTTTCATCTCTATGATGAAAAGGCCATGCGGGAGAATGTCAGAGCACTTAAAGCCGCCTTTGCCTGGAATGAAAATTTCAAGGAGTACTTTGCCGTCAAGGCAACGCCCAACCCTTATTTGCTTAAGATATTTCAGGCAGAGGGTTTTGGTGCGGATTGCAGTTCGCTGTCGGAACTAGTGATGGCTGAGAGGGTGGGTATCACCGGCGAGGGGATTATGTTCACTTCCAATGATACCACGGCGGAGGAGTTTATTAAGGCCAGAGAATTGGGAGCAATTATCAATCTGGATGATATCAGCCATATTCCGTTTCTGGAAAAAGCATCCGGATTGCCGGATGTTATCTGCTTTAGATATAATCCCGGTTCGCTGAAGAGCGGCAACGATATTATCGGCCGGCCGGAGGAGGCAAAGTATGGCTTTACCCGGGACCAGCTCTTTGAAGGCTATCGTATAGCCAGAGATAAAGGTATTAAGCGCTTTGGTATACATACCATGGTAGCATCCAATGAGCTTGATTATAGATACTTCGTCGAAACCGCCGAGATACTCTTCAATCTGGTGGCACAGTTATCGGCTGAATTGGGAATACGCTTTGAATTCGTCAATATCGGCGGCGGCATCGGCATACCATATCGGCCGGACCAATTACCAGTGGACATTCAAGCTGTAAGCCGGGGCATACGCCGGAAATATGAAGAGGTCGTCGTTGGAAACGGACTTGACCCTATCAGGCTCTTTATGGAATGCGGCAGAATGATTACCGGTCCGTACGGTTATCTGGTATCACGCGTTTTGCATATCAAAAAGACGTATAAGACTTTCGCCGGCCTGGATGCCTGTATGGCCGATTTAATGCGCCCGGCCCTCTACGGCGCTTATCATCATATCACGATTCCGGGCAAGGAGGGTCATAAGGCCGATATCCTTTACGATGTCACCGGTTCGCTTTGCGAAAACAACGATAAATTTGCTATAGACCGGCTGCTGCCGGAATTGGCATCTGGAGATCTGATGGTGATACATGATGCCGGCGCTCATGGTCATGCCATGGGCTTCAACTACAACGGCAAGCTGCGCTCTGCTGAACTCTTGCTGCGTGAAGACGGTAGCATTGCCCTTATCCGTCGTGCTGAAACGGTGGAGGATTACTTTGCCACCCTGGATTTTG
>JAQUEL010000047.1 GCA_028685295.1 bacterium | reverse complement strand
CTGCCGAAAACGGATAATACATAGGCTTTATCCTGCCAATCATTATCTATCTGTCCCATTATAGCCGCATGCCCGCTCCATGGATATCTGTCCAGTTCGGGTATGCTTTTCACTTCCCCTGCTCGCAGTGGATTGAGATGTATATACCGTATTACTTCCTGAAAATAAGTCTCTTCCTCACAGACTATTGATTTATACCGGTTCTGGAAAAGATGTCCGTGCCGTTTATGGCGAAGATTATAGGCAACTGCATACCCTGTCAAAAGCCGTTTCATATATGCTGCCAAGCCTGTATTTCCGCTTCTTAGAAGTATATGCGCATGATTATTCATTATGGCCCAGGCATAGATATTGGTTCCGCTGTCTATGGCAATCCTGCCCATTCTTCGAATAAAATCTTCTCTATCCTTCCGACCATCTACAATCTTTCCCTGCTCAATACCTCTTACCATCACATGATGAAGGACACCTGGTGCATCCAGTCTGGCCTGCCGAGGCATTGTTACTGCTCCTTAACGCTTGCTCTATTGCTTCATAATAATTCAGCTAATCAAATTAGTCAAGGTACGTCCCCTCCCTATAAGGGCAAAAAATGGAGCCGACGATGGGATTTGAACCCGCAACCTGCTGATTACAAATCAGCTGCTCTGCCAATTGAGCTACGTCGGCCCGTTACGAGGAATATACTTTGAGCATTATGATTCTATCAAAGAAAATGGGCTTATGTCAATCTTCACGACGTAGAACCAGTCCGGCCGTTACGGCCCGGGCAGCCAGATTGGCAGGCACCATGATGTAACGTCCATTCTGATAGCTGTTGCGCACTATCAGGGCCGTGCAGCGACCGCGTCGCAGCAGATGACGACAGTAGGTTAACACTGCAATAGTTCCTTCACTGAGCCACAGGATTAACGATTTTGGCCCCTCAGCGCCTTCTGGCAGCCGGCAATTCAAGCTTAACGTGAGAGACCGGCTTCTTCTATTACCAAGCTATGAAAAAGTGCCTGTCTACTTCTTCCGCATATCCAGAACGCGCTTGGCCTTGCCTTCGCTGCGGGCCAGGCTCCTGGGCTCCACCAGCTTGATCCTGACGTTCAGGCCCAGCACACTCTCTATGCGGGAGCGTATGGTCTCACTCAGTTCATGCATCCGTTTCATCTCATTGAAGAAGAGGTTATCGGATACCTCCACCCAAACTTCCAGGGTATCCAGTTGCCCTTGCCTATCAACTACCAGCTGATAGTGCGGCTGAGTGCCTTCTATCTCCAGCAGCACGCTCTCCACCTGCGAGGGGAAAACGTTAACGCCGCGAATGATAAGCATATCATCGGTACGTCCCACAACTCTGGTCATACGATATAGAGTACGTCCGCAGGGGCAGGGATCAGTAATTATTCGGGTAATATCGCGAGTGCGATAACGAATAACAGGCAAGGCTTCTTTGGTAAGGGTGGTTATAACCAATTCTCCCTCTTCACCTGCGGGCAAAGGCTCTTCGGTTTTAGGATCGATGATTTCAAAGAGAAAATGGTCCTCGGCCAGGTGCATACCCTGCTTTAACAGGCATTCACCGGAAACACCGGGCCCCATGATTTCGCTTAAGCCATAGTTATCAGTGGCGGTGATATTCCATTTATGCTCCAGCTCAGTTCGCATTTCCTCTGACCAGGGTTCGGATCCAAAAAGACCGTAACGCAGTTTAAGGCCGGCAGGATCTATACCGGCCTCGGCCAGAGTTTCGGCCATATACATAGCGTAGGAAGGAGTGCTTACTAAAGCGGTAGTACCAAAATCCTGCATAATCATCAATTGGCGCTGGGTGTTGCCGCTTGAGACCGGAATAACGGATGCCCCCACCCGCTCCATTCCATAATGCAACCCGAAACCACCGGTAAAGAGTCCGTAACCAAACGATATCTGGATGGTATCACGATGGGTAACTCCGGCAGCAGTAACCATTCTGGCTACCAGTTCGGACCACGTTCTAAGATCACGTCTGGTATAGCCAACCACCGTCGGCTTACCTGTGGTGCCGGAGGAAGAATGGATGCGTACCAGCTTATCCTTGGGAACGGCAAAAAGCCCAAAAGGATAATTATCTCGCAAATCCTGCTTGGTGGTAAAGGGCAAACGACGCAAATCATCCGGGCCCTTGAACGCAGTGGGATCGAAACCGGCTTTATCCATCCGGCGCCGATACATCGCTACATTATCGTAAGCCCATTTTAAGGTACGAGCCAGATTCTGGCGTTGCAATTCATCTATTTCCTCACGACAGGCGCATTCACGTCGTCTATCCCAAATCTTCATCTTCACTGGAATTACCTTCTTCTATTCTATAATATTATTTTGGGAAAGGTGCCTCTGCTCCTTTCCCGGCTGTAAGAAGCATCATGCCTCGGCCATAGCCTGTTTCTCGGCCACCGGCTGCCCGGCTTTGCCGTAAACGTGCTCTATATGCTCCTGCGGCATCGGTCTGGTCAATATTGTTACCAACGGCATAACCGCCATAGGTAACAGAATGGCTATAGTTCCCGCCAACGGTATGCCGGGCTTACCCAGCTTGATATAGAGAAAGACGGAGGTGAAGAGACCGGTAATAAGCCCGGCAAAGGCCCCGGCCGTATTAGCTCGCCGCCAGAAAAGGCCGTAGATATACGGTGCCAGGAAGGAGCCGGCTACGGTGCCCCAAGCGATTATCATCAGATCGGCGATAACAGCCGGCTGCTTCAGGGCCAGCACACAAGAAAAAATAACAAAACAGGCGCACAGCAGTCGCATCAGGGCGACTGTAGACCTGTCGGAACGCTTACCGTTACCGGCATAAATATCCACGGCCACAGCCGAAGCCGAAACCAGCACCAACGATGAAAGCGTGGACATCGAGGCTGCCAGGACCAGCAGCATTATCAGGAGAGTGATCCAGGGCGGTGCAAATTCAGTTAGAAATCGAGGCATCAGATTATCCAGATTGGCCGGAGGGACAGCGTAAAAAAGATGGGTCAATGCTCCGGTATAGTAAGCGCCAAAAGCAATTATCAGAGAAAACAACGTAACTACTATAGTAGCGGGCTTGATGGCGTCACGGCTTTTAATAGCATAGAATTTCTGCACCATCTGGGGCATGCCCCATGGGCCGAAACTGGTAACAAATACCAGCGATAATAATGTCAGCCAGCCGGGAATAGCTCCGGGCTCCTTAAGCCCGGGCGCAAACTCGGGATTCATCAGGCTATGGGTGGCATGTATCAGCCCTCCCTGTTGTCCCACCAGAGCGGCAACCATGACAATTACGCCTATCAACATCACCAGCCCCTGAACGAAATCCGTCAGGGTAAGAGCATAATAGCCGCCCATTATCAGATAACAGCCGGTCAAAGTGGCCATAAAGATCAGAGCATGGATATATTTTATTTGCAAGGTCATTTCAAAGAGGTAGCTCAGCCCCATATAAACGGCAGCCGTATATGGGACTAGGAAGATGAAGATGATTGTTGCAGCCAATATTTTGAGCGTTCGACTGCAATATCGACCTTCCAGAAACTCCGGCATGGTAATAGCTCCCAAACGGATAGTCATATCGCGGGTTCTGGCAGCCAGCAGTTTCCAGGCCAGCCAGCTTCCCAGCATGGCATTGCCTATAACTATCCACATGGTATGGATACCGTAGCCCCAGCCCTGCTTGCCAGCGTAACCGATAAAGAGTACCGCGGAAAAATAAGCGGTGCCATAGGCAAAAGCCGATACCCAGGGCCCCACATTGCGATCGCAGAGAAAGAACTCCTTGGTACTTTTAGATTTGTTGCGGCCGATAAAGCCTATTGCCAGCATTCCTACAGCATAGATCAGGATAATGGCTAATTTCACGACCTGCCTCCTTTTTACAGTGAGTATACCTCGGGTCCGGAGACCACTTTCACCCCGCTCTCCAGCAGCAGGCGTTCGGCCTGATCAGGATTCTCTACATTGAAGACTATCAGGGTATCCACAATGGCATACATATATTCCACGTTTATATCCGATTCGGAGAGCATGTTGAGTATGGAACTCAACCCGCCCGGCTGATCGGGAACACGTACACATATCAAACTGCTCTCACGAACAATAAAATCGCACTCGCGCAGCAGGGCGGCAGCCTCGTCGGGCTTGTCCACTATGAGACGGACTATACCGTAATCGGACATGTCAGCCACAGAGAAACCGCGAATATTTATTCCAGCCTGGCCCAGCAATTTCGTCAACACCGCCAGCCGACCGGCCTTATTCTCTACGAATACGGAGAGTTCTCTGGTATGCATGATTTCACCTCGTTGCAGCCATAACCTGATGTTCTCGCCCCAGGTTAAAGGCCTTTTCGTTGATTTCAGATATCTTGCCGTTGAAGCGTTCACGGATGGCGGACAGCCAGATATCCTCTTTTACCGGTAGCAAGCAGGAGAGAATGCCCATTAGCACCATGTTGGCCGCTCGTACGTTTCCAGCTCTAGTTGCCATTTCGGTTGCATTCACTATTATGGCCTCATCGGCCTCGGCGGCTATACGCTCCAGGGCATCTGCCGGATAATCCGTGGCGGAACAGCCCACGGGTAGAATGCTTTCATCGTTGACCACTGCTATGCCGCCCTGACGCAGTAAAGGTATAGAGCGCAACCCCTCTAAACGCTCAAAGGCTATCAATATATTCGTTTCACCTTTAGGAATAAGCGGTGAATAAACCTTTCGGCCGAAGCGTAAATCGCTGACAACACTGCCGCCACGCTGGGACATGCCATGTATTTCGCTCTGCTTAACATCGTAACCGGCTGAGATCAACGCATTGGCAGTCATATCGGAGGCCAGCAGAATGCCTTGCCCGCCTACGCCTGCAAATGTAATGTTGATAACCTTACTCATAACCGTTTCTCCTCCCACTCTGCCGCTATGGCCCGGCTGGGGCAGATCTGAGTGCAAATACCACAACCGGTACAGAGAGTCTCATTGATCCTGATACCGATTTTGCATCCCTCGCCGAGAACTTTTTCTATAGCAGGACAACCGAGTTTCAGGCAGAGCCCGCAGCCTCGGCAGGCTTCGTTGTCCAGACGAACAGGCTGACGACGTGCCTTTTTATCTATCAACAGGCAGGGCCGCTTGGTGATCACTACAGAGACACCGGGATAATCCACAGCAGCCCGAACAGCCTTCTCCATAGCCTGCAAATCATAGGGATCCACCACATGGATATCATTGACGCCCAAGGCTCGGCAAAGCTGCGGTATATCCAGAGCCGGCGCCTCATCGCCGGATATTCGCTTGCCGCTGGCTGCATTCTGTTGCCGCCCTGTCATAGCGGTAATACGATTATCCAGCACTACCACCGTGCCATGGCTGCCGTTATAGACCATATTTATCAGGCCTGTTATGCCGGAATGGATAAAAGTGGAATCTCCAAGGACGCCTATAACGCCATCTATTCCGGCCTTCTCCATGCCCATGGCGCCGCCGATACTGGCACCCATACAAACGCAGGTATCAATAGCCTCCAATGGCTTGCCTACAGCCAGAGTATAGCAGCCGATATCGCCTGCAACCACCAACTTGAGCTTTTTCAAAGTATAAAAGAGACCTCTGTGCGGACAGCCGGAGCACATGGCCGGCGCCCGCATCGGCAGATCGATGGTGTTGACCATATCCACTTTAACACTTCCGGTTTCAGTGCCGCCCAGCCCTAGCCCGATTCCGATCAGCTCGGGGTTCAACTCACCGGTAACCGGGAAGGCTTCTTTACCTATCACCGATACCCCCAGTGCCTTGATCTGTTCTTCAAGAAAAGGATCAAGTTCCTCCACCACATAAAGACGATCCACCCCGGCTGCAAACTCTTTGATCATATCAGCCGGCAAAGGCCAGATAAGGCCCAGCTTCAACACTGATGCGTGAGGAGCGACCTCTTTGACATACTGGTAGGCTATGCCGGAAGTGATGACGCCGATGGAAGTGTCGGCCCACTCTATTCTATTAAGCGCTGTATCTCCGGCAAACTCTGCCAGGCTGTTCAAACGCTTCTCCACCGCCAGATGGCGGCGTTTGCCATAGGCGGGTATCATAACATATTTAGATTTATTCGGCTGAAAACCGGCCTGGCGCAGCGGCAACGGCTCTGCCATCTCCACCGTGGATTTCCCATGAGAGATACGGGTAGTGGTATGTAACAGCACGGGTGTATCAAAATTCTCGCTTATATCCAGCGCAGCCATGGTAAACTCCCTGGCTTCAGCGCTGTCCGAGGGATCCAGCATAGGTACTTTGGCCGCCCTGGCATAATGCCGGTTGTCCTGCTCATTCTGGGAGCTGTGCATGCCGGGATCATCAGCGGTTATAATTACCAAGCCACCGTTAACGCCGGTATAAGCGGCGGTGAAGAGCGGATCTGCAGCTACATTAAGACCTACATGCTTCATGGAGACCAGCGCCCTGGCTCCGCCAAAGGAACCTCCCAGCGCCACTTCCATAGCAACTTTTTCGTTTGGTGCCCATTCAGAGTAAATCTCCGGATAAGTTGCAATGTTCTCCATAATTTCGGTACTGGGAGTTCCGGGATAGGCCGAGGCTACTCTTACGCCACCCTCCCAGGCTCCACGAGCAATAGCCTCATTGCCTGATAGAAGCTTCTTCACGGTATAACCTTCCTCATATACAATTTGCCGCCGTACATAATAACATTCAGGCGGCCTTTTAAGGCCGCCTGAGAAAACGGCTGTCGTCTTATGCCGACAGTCTTTTATTTTACACTATTTAGATCGTTTTGACTACCTGCGAAGCAGAGCGCCAGCAGAGCGGGGTGTGTGTATTATTTTCCGGGAACATTCAGGCAAACCCCACCCTGATATCACCTCTTGCCTCTCAGCTACAGTTTATACAGCCTCTTCTATATGTTCCTCACTTTCCAGGATCTCCCGGCCCAGCTTGCGTTTGATACGCTGCAATGCGTTATCCACGGATTTAACCGGTCTGTCGAGAGTTTCGGCTATCTGGCTGTATGATTTACACTCCAGATATAGCGTAAGCACATCCATCTCAAAAGAGCTTAAACTGGTCCGGATCCGCTCCTGAAGATTACGCAGCATCAGCTGTTGTATAACCACATCCTGCGGATCCTGTTCTTTGCCCATAAAGAAAGAATCCATCGTGGCCCCATCGCTGATCTCATCATTGATAGGCTTGTTCAAGGATACATAGGAATTAAGAAAACTATGCTTCTGACGAGTAGCTGCCTTAATGGCCGTAATTATCTGCCGGGTTACACATATCTCAGCAAAAGTCTTAAAGGGAACAGATCTCTCCACCTTGTAATCTCTGATGGCCTTATAGAGACCTA
The DNA here is from genome assembly GCA_028685295.1 of bacterium. Lineage (GTDB taxonomy): Bacteria > UBP13 > UBA5359 > UBA5359 > UBA5359 > UBA5359. The sequence goes on along the minus strand of JAQUEL010000047.1, from coordinate 7,594 downwards.
TCATGCCTTCCTGAATAATGTCGTCGCTATCGGCCCCCAACAGGAAATAGTTTTTAGCTTTGCCTCTGATGAAGTTTTTATATTTACGAACCAGATACTCTGCCGCCTGCTGATTACCTTCGCGTGCCTGTAAAACGACCTCCTCATCCACCATAGTCCGATACGCTGGACGAACGGATTGTAATGTGCCGATCAAACTTACCGCCCTCCCCCAGAGAATATTACATAAAAATAAAATATAATGGCTCTGGCTTCCCCCGGGATGTATGGGCCTGCGATATCGTACTTAAAAAATAAGCGCTTACCACATTGATCAGCTTTTGTATAACTTTTCATTCGAAAGACTTACATACCTATTATATGCGTATGAGAAGCAATGGTCAATAGGGATTTTCAGCGGTCGTAACATTACCTGTAAAATGGATTTGGGTCTCTTTGGACCTCTAGACACGTTTGCAGGTTTAGGCGCTAAGGCACTGGTTTGAGAGATGCGACGTGAAAACACGCCCTCCGACATGTACCCCTACGCCGGCCGGCGTTTCCAGAACTTTTCCTTGCCCGAAGCACTTACCATAGTCCCGATATCCATGCGGGATACTCCTGTACCCCACATGGCCTCCACCTCTTTAGGTGCCTTGATGAACGCCTAAACTTGGAGCAGTTTCCTCATGTTGCAGCACAACCCGGTGCATATCAGCTTCTGCCAGGATTCTGCCCAGCTCGGCTCCGCTGTGGTACCGTTCGTAGCTACGTTGCAGATGTTCTTCGATAGCCGGGAAATAATCGGGCCGAAAAAGCGACGACAAGCCTGATTATGATAAATATAGCAGAAACTCAGGAATTGGTATTTGTGATTTTCAAGCTAGTTTTCCTTCATATCTACATTTTATCGCTTTTTACATCATTAACAATACTAAAAACGAGCATCTATTTGGACTATTTACGCATGGAGGATCTTTGCCTGACAGCTTCGAAGAGCAGAACAGCGGCTGCGGCCGAGACGTTGAGGGAGGATATACGGCCCAATAGAGGTATGCGAACAAGAAGATCGCATTCCTGACGAACCAGACGCCCCAGGCCCCTGGACTCGCCGCCCAGGGTCAGGGCAAGAGGGATGTTGAGATCGGCTTCATAATAAAGGCTGGATGCATCGGCCTCAGCCCCGGCTATCCAGATGCCGGTTTCCTTGATACGGCGCATAGCGGACACCAGATTGCCGACACGGGCTACCGGCATATACTCTATGGCGCCGGCCGAACTCCTGGCTACCGCCGCCGTCAATCCTGCAGAGCGGCGTTTGGGAATAATGATGCCGTCGGCGCCGGCAGCCTCGGCAGAGCGCATGACAGCGCCCAGATTCCCAGGGTCGTTGACTTCATTCAGGATTACCAGCAACGGCTGATGTCCGTCTCGGTTGGCTCGAGCCAGAATATCTTCCAGTTCCGTATACTCCCAGGCGGCAAGAATGGCAATTATGCCCTGATGCCGGGAGGTAATCTCGTCCAGCTTGGCGCGATCCGTCTCCTGCACGTAGGTTCCTGTTTGCCGGGCCTGTTCTACCAGGCGACGGAAAGTCTCCCCTCTCAGGGAGCCTTTGGCAACCAATATCTTTTCAATAGCATGCCCGGCCTTCAAAGCCTCATTGACGGCATTGCGTCCAGCTGCATAATTCATCTTAAAGCTTTCTCCAGATGGTGCCTTCCGGCCGATCCTCCAAAGCAATGCCCATGTTCTGTAAGCGGTCTCGCAGCAGATCGGAGAGATCCCAGAGTTTACGTGTCCGCAACTCTTTTCTAACCTCAATCAGTAAATCCATCAGTTCTTCCGTCATACCCGTTATTCCGGTCTCTTCACGCAATATGCCCAGCAGATCTCCCATGTGATGCATGCTGTCCAGCAGGCTTTGCAAAAGAATAGTCGCTCCGGGCATTTCGGCCGGATTGGGATCGGCCAGCACACGATTGGCCTCACCGGCCAGGCTATGCAGCGCCGCCAGTGCGCCGGCGGTATTGAAATCGTCATCCATAGCGGCATTGAAAGCCTTCTGCAAAGAGGTTAACCTTTCCAGAGGCTGATCCTGTCCAAAATCCGGTACCGGCTGCAATTCAGGCATGGATCGAGCAGCAAGCAGGGCACGGGTCAGATTATTCCTGGTCTGACGCAAACGCTCCAAGGCACGCTTAGCCTCTTCCAAACGCTCATCACTGAAATCTATAGGGCTGCGGTAGTGAACGGAAACGAGATAGTAACGTACTACTTCTGCCTCATATCGTTCCAATATCTGACGTATAGTAAAGAAATTACCCAGGGATTTGGACATCTTCTCTTTATCTATGGTGACAAAGCCATTATGCATCCAATAGCGAGCAAAGGGACTGCAACCGGCATATGCCTCGGACTGGGCGATCTCATTTTCATGGTGCGGGAAGATCAAATCCTGCCCTCCACCGTGAATATCGAAACCGCAGCCAAGATATTTGAGCGACATGGCGGAGCATTCTATATGCCAGCCGGGGCGCCCCGGCCCCCACGGGCTCTGCCAGGCAGGCTCGCCATCCTTGGCCCTCTTCCAAAGAACAAAATCCAGGGGGCTGTGCTTAAGTTCATTGATTTCTACCCGGGCCCCGGCCCTCATTTCCTCCAGATCTCTGCCGGATAGAGCGCCATATTCTTTAAAACGCGCCACGTCAAAATAAACGTCGCCATCCACCTCATAGGCATAACTCTTCTGCTGGAGTACAGCCACCATCTCCACCACAGCGTCGATATGCTCTGTAACCCGGGGATAGACGGATGCTCTGATGATCCCTAAAGCATCCATATCCTCAAAATAGGCATCTATATAGCGCTGTGCCAGTGTACCGGCATCTATGCCCTCCTGCGTAGCACGCTTGATGATCTTGTCATCGATATCAGTAAAATTCTGAACATGGTAGACTTCATACCCTGAGTACTGTAAATAACGCTTTACCACGTCGAACGTTACATATGCCCGAGCATGTCCCAAATGGGAATAATCATACGGCGTCACACCGCATACATACATGGAAATAGAACCTGGACGAGCGGGAACTAACTCCTCTTTCCGCCCGGTCATAGTGTTATAAAGACGCAGCGGCATCAGCCACCTCCTCAGTATTTATGCATTCAGGTCCATGGGCTCAGCCCATATTTTTATAATTTCAGTCCTTATTTATTGACTTTATGCTCTTGCTCACAGCCTTGCAATGCAGCAGACTGCTCTTTTCCATCCTGCAACTCTTCTATACGGTGTTCCAGAGCTTCTACCTTCTTCAATAGGCAATGGAACATCTGCGCTTCCGGATCGGGCAGATTGCCGTGTTCCAGTGCTTCGACAACACGTCTGCCTCCCTGTACTACTACGCGGCCGGGAACACCGACCACAGTGCAATTAGCCGGCACAGGTTTGACAACTACAGCATTAGCCCCCACCTTGGCATTATCGCCTACGGTTATGGAGCCTAGAACTTTGGCCCCGGTACTGATCATGACATTATTGCCTATAGTAGGATGACGTTTCCCCTTTTCCTTACCGGTTCCACCCAGAGTGACGCCCTGGTAAAGGGTTACATTATCTCCTATCTCAGTGGTTTCACCGATAACAGTACCCATGCCATGGTCTATAAAGAAGCTGCGACCGATAACGGCCCCCGGATGTATCTCTATACCCGTAAAGAAACGGGATACCTGTGAGATCAAGCGAGGGATCAGCGGCACACGCCAACGCCACAGGCGATGAGCAATCCGATGCCAGAGTATGGCATGCAAGCCTGGATAGGTCAATACTTCTATAATATTGCGTGCGGCGGGGTCACGTTCAAAGACCGCCTGTATATCAGCTTTTATAGTATCCAATATCGCCTTCACCCCCCTTTACGTTCTCCTTCTTCATTCTTCGAAGGTCCGGTGTTGATATTTAGCGTTCGAAGAATGGCGCTCTCTTACTTCAGCCGCTGCAGCACCCGGTCACGTCCCAGAAGGGCGATGATACGCACCAATTCCGGACCGTGCACACGCCCGGTCAAAGCTGCCCTGAGTGGCTGAAAAAGTTGTCTCTTCTTCAGACCGGTAGCAGCAACGATATCATCCAAATCAGACTTTATAATATCATATTGTAACTCTTCATGTCTTGCGAAGGCGCTCATACAGGCATTAAGGGCTGTCCGTGATGCTTCCATGGCCAGAATTTCCTCAGCCTCAGCCGTCATCTCCGGCATAGAGGTAAAGAGGAAAGAAACTTCATCCGGTATCCGGCTGATAAGATCGATGGAGGTACGCACCAGTTCCACCAGATCTAACAGCCAATCCTCCGTGAACTGGCTGTCATCAGCTGCCATCAGCCCGGCCTGATGCAGATAAGGCAGGGCCAATTCCAGCAGATAATGTGCCGGGGCCTGTTTTATATATTGCCCATTCATCCATTTCAGCTTATCCGTATCAAAAACAGCCGGGCTGCTGGAGATACGTTTCAAACTGAAATCCTCAACCACTTTTTGGCGGGGGAGTATTTCCAGATCCGTCTCAGACGGAGACCATCCCAACAAAGAGAGATAATTGAAAAAGGCTTCCGGCAGATAGCCCTCCTCGCGGAATTGAATAATGGAAGTTGCTCCATGTCGCTTGCTCAGCTTGGAGCGATCCGAGCCAAGAATGAGGGGTATATGCGCAAACTGCGGCAACCCGAAGCCCAAGGCCCTGTAAAGAAGTATTTGTCGCGGTGTATTGGAAAGGTGATCCTCTCCTCTGATAACATGGGTTATCCCCATCAGGGCATCATCCACCACGCCGGCAAAGATAAATGCCGGTTTAAGACCTGATTTCATGATGATAAAATCACCTATTTCATCCAGGCGAAAGCTGACCTCTCCCTTTATCAGATCTTTTACCACACATTCATGATATTCATTATTTCGTATCCCGTATTCCGCATCCCGCTCTTTAGACGGCTCCACTCGATAGCGTACAGCCGGAATACAGCCATCATTCAAGCGGCGTTCCACCTCTTCGCGGCTTAGTGCCCGGCAAGAATTATCATAACGCGGCGTCTTGCCGGCGGCTAACATAGCCTCTCGCCGGGCAGCCAGTTCTTCCTCGCTGCAGAAGCAATAATATGCTTCACCGCGCTCTATCAAATCCATTACAAGACGAATATAAAGATCGTCACGTTCAGATTGTCGATACGGCACATGCGGCCCCCCCATATCGGGTCCCTCGTCCCAGTCCAGTCCCAGCCAGCGTAAGCCTGCCAGAATATCTTCTTCATAGGCGGCGGCGGACCGTTCTACATCCGTATCTTCTATCCTGAGAATCATATCTCCGCCATTGGCTCTGGCGAACAACCAGTTGAAAAGAGCTGTTCTGGCGCTGCCAACATGCAGATAACCCGTCGGCGCCGGTGCAAAACGTACCCTCGCTCTTTGAGAATTATGCCTCATATTTATAACTTGCTTATCGGTTTTCACAATCATTCTCCAATAGTAATTGCTCCACCTTTACGGCAGGCTTCAGCTTCCGTATATCCTCTAAACTGCCCACTGCCGTTCCCGGTGTAGCGGCAGTGGCTGCTCCTGCAGCACTTCCCCAAGACAATGCTTCAGCAAAAGTTTCACCACGCATCAATCCGTACAAAATGCCGGCAATCATGGAATCTCCCGATCCAATGGTACTAAAGGATTCTACTCGCGGCGGCGTAGCTTTCCATGCCTTGTCATCGACGGCGATAGCCCCCCGTGCTCCCATCGAAATAACCACTATTTTCACTCCTCGGCGCTGCAGCTCTCTGGCGGCAAGAAGAATATCGCTCTCACTCTTTAGCCTCCTGCCTGTTATGCGCTCTGCCTCACGCAAATTAGGCTTAATCATGGTAGGGCCGGCCTCCACTCCCAGATTGAAAGGAGTTCCTTCGGCGTCCAGCACGGTCATAGCCCGGCAATCGGCAGCTAATCTAATAAAACGAGCATAAGTTTCATTGGGAACACCCGGAGGCAGACTGCCTCCTATAGCTACCATATCGGCCTCATGCATCAAAGTGCTCAACCGGCGCTCCAGCTCCTCTAATTCTACAGCTGAAATATCGGGGCCGGTTTCATTAAAGGTCGTAGGCGGGGCCTCTATCTCTTTCTCAACTACGGCTATATTGGTACGGGTAACGCCCTTTATTTCAACAAACTCCGTCCTTACAGCCTGTCGATGCAGGCAACTCTCGATATATCGTCCTGCATCTCCTCCAATAAAACCGGATGCCACGGTTGAAGTGCCTAGTTCCTTCAACAACCGCGAAACATTTATACCTTTGCCTCCGGGATCAATCTCCAGCGATCTGATACGGTTGGTATCATGCACCTTCAAGCTATCGATCAGGAGAGTTTTATCCAAGGCAGGATTCAGGGTGACGGTTAGTATCATCGACTCTGCTCACCGGGTCTCGATCAGACCATAGTCACCATCCCGACGTCTATAAATAACATTTATGCTCTCTGTCTCGGCATTACGAAAAACAAAGAAGGCATGGCCGAGCTCCTCCATCTGAATGGCGGCATCTTCAGGGAACATCGGCTTAAGCAGAAAGCTCTTGCGCTTTACTATTTGCTGCGGTCGAGCCTGTAACGCCTCCTCTTCTTCCTCCTCCCTATCCTTAAGCATCTCCCCAGCCATACTCATGGCCTGGGTATACTTCATATCAGCCTTTTCCTGTATTCTTTCCTTATATTTGTTCACCTGGCGACTAAGTTTATCAACCGCTTTATCAATGGCCCTGTACATATCGTTATCATGCTCTTCCACACCCATGAACACACCATTGACCAGAGCAGACAACTCCACGTCCTGATTGCGCTCTACGCTGGGGTTCTTGTTGATGCTCATAATAACCTGTACTTCCATGATATTGCCAAAATGACGTTCCAGGGGGCGCACCTTTCTTTCGGCATATTCTCTTAAGGCACTGGTCATCTCCATATTTCTTCCCTTGATTACAATCTGCATCAACGTTACCTCCTTTTTTATACGCTCAAGCCTCTTTATATATTAAGAGCCTGGAGCTGAAAAACGGCCTCCGATCATCCGGAACGTTCTATCAGAACAACCGCATAGGCCTCCATGCCTTCGCCATTACCGATAGGCCCCATGCCTTCGGCAGTCTTTGCCTTTATATTTATATTCCCTATATCCGTCATCATAACCCCGGCAATGCGCTCGCGCATATGAGGAATATAAGGAGCCAGTCGCGGTGCCTGTGCTACCACCGTCATATCGGCATTGGCCAGATGAAAACCGCGTTCTCCTATTAACGAGCGCACCTGCAACAGCAGCTCGGCACTGTCGGCGCCATGCCAGCGTGGATCGGTATCAGGAAAGAATCCCCCGATGTCACCCTCTCCGGCAGCACCCAGCAGAGCATCTATCAGGGCATGAAGCAGTACATCTGCATCTGAATGCCCCTGTAAACCCATAACATGAGGAACGGTAATGCCTCCCAGAATTAACGGGCGCCCTGCAACCAGCCTATGGCTGTCATACCCCATGCCTACCCTGGGAAGATGCCCTGTAGATAGAGTTGCCGATTGTTGATTAT
>JAQUEL010000115.1 GCA_028685295.1 bacterium | reverse complement strand
GGGTATGTAACGCAACTCACTGCACATAGGCACCCCGTTAGCCAATTTCAATCTATTGATACGGAATAATTTCTCCCCTTCGTCAACCTTTAAGCGCTCAGCCATCTCCGCATCATCAGTCATCAATTCTTCTTCAAGAAGTCTTATGCGCCCAACAAAACCTCTCTTCTCTCCCTGTGAAAAGAAACTCTCCACATATTCAAGGTCTTCTTTCTGCATCACTTCATTAACGAAAGTTCCTTTGCTGGGAACAGATATTAGCAACCCCTCATTAACCAGAGAGCCTATAGATTTGCGAATAGTTACCCGGCTGACATTACATAATCTGCTCAGCTCTCTCTCCGACGGAATCTTATCGGCAGGCTTCAAACTTCCAACCTTGATTTGCTTTAATAAAAAATCCCTTACCTGTATATGTGCCGGAACGGCTGTATCTCTGCTAACATTCTCTATCATGTAGAAACCTTCTCCTATAGAAACTGGTTAATACCGGTAAGTACCACTTACATGATACCGTTCTTTATCTACCGTGTCAAGCGACCAAACGGCAAACGAAAAAGCTCATATCTCGGTATAAATATGATCGTTGAAGCGGCATCACTGCCTATAGAAAAAATAAAAACTGCCTGAAAGGCAGTAGAAGAGGGGTCAGGAGTTTACATTTAACATTTTTAGTAAAAAATGTTAAATGTAAACTCCTGACCCCTTTAAAGAATGCCCCGGCCCTTTGCCCACGCTACGACCGATAGAGGATAACATACCAAACATAGATCCGATGCATTGCTCAAAGCTCTCATTGCTGCAAGCCTTGCCGGCGTAGAGACGATAGCGCTCACGGTAACGCAGCGGCGTAAAATTAGGCATTAGAATATTGGCGCCGCACTGAAGGGCCTGCTGCCTTCCCTGTGAATCCAGAGTAGCCACAGCCGTAGTGGCCGGTATCATCAGCAACGGCGAGTTAAGGCGAAGCAGAGCCACCTCCCGCAGGACAACATCCAAAGTTCCGCATTCAGCATTACTCAGCGGTGTATCTTCAGCCGGTATAAAAGGCCCTATCCCCGCCATCTCCAGACCCATATCACGTATAAATGCCACATCATGAGCCAGGCTCAAGCAAGTCTGCCCCGGCAAGCCCACCATATTACCCGAGCCTGTCTGATAGCCCAATTCTTTAAGCTGACGCAGGCAGCAAAGACGATGCTGTAAAGTCATTCCAGGATGCAAGCCGGCATACAATTCCGGATCCGACGTTTCATGGCGAAGCAGATAGCGATCTGCCCCGGCCTCTCTGAAGGCCTGGTAATCTTCATAGCTGCGCTCGCCGAGGGATAGCGTTACAGCCATGCCGTAGCGCTCCTTGATTTCTCTAATCATCCAAACGATCTTGCCTGTGTCATACCATAGATCTTCACCGGATTGCAGAACCGCTGTGCCGATATTCAAGCGATGTGCCACGGCAAGGGCCTCCACTATCTCTTCGGGTTCCATGCGGTATCTCTTTACTTGACGGTTGCCGGGCCTTATACCGCAGTAAGAACAGTTGTTACGGCAATGATTGGAGAATTCCACCAATGCGCGCAGATAAACAGCATCTCCCACAGACTTGTGACGTACCCGATCTGCAACCTCAAAGAGTGTCCGTCGGATATCTTCATCATCGGTTGCGAAGATATCCGTCATCTCCTCAACCGTCATGGGCCGGCCTCTCTCAGCTTCTTCAATTATCTTAAGCAATCTGCTCTGCATCAAACTTCAACTCCGAGGGTATATTCTGACATCCTTATTCATACAAGTCAAGAAAGATTACCGCTCATCTTCCCATTTTTTCTTGCTTAAATAGGCCCTGCCGCCGTAGGTAAGGTTAACGTAACAGCACAGATCCTTATCATCACGCCCGACATGATGGCCGCAACGAACTATGGGAAGATCATTGCCATACCCGTAAACTTTTCCAGGGTCCTGGATGGCATTTGTCGGGAGATAGACAGTGCCGTCACTCCTTCTAACTTGCGTCTCGCCATGCCGGGTAGTGTGACATTTGGGGCAATAGCGGCCATAAACCTGGATCATCTTCATATCATGCCAGCTCCAATATTCAACAGGATAAGGCACTATGGGCTGCGCTGCAGGTTGCATATAACCGCTATGGTTTCTGCCCCCAGCCGGGCAAATTCCATTATACGGTAAGGTTTCCCAATTACTGGGCACCGGGTTATTACCATCGTAATAATGCGCTCCATGAGCGCTGGTCTCCGTTCCTCTGGGATCATCTGAGCACGGGGCAATACTGAATTCATACATATAGCTACAGGGAATACCATTCCCGGAATAAGCATAATCATCCAATTCTGCATAATCAGCCTCAGTGTTGCCCGGCCATCGCCAAGCCGTTCCCTCATCCTTATCGCCAGGACATATCAATCTTTCGGGATTACCCAGATAATTCGGAACCAGTTGAGATAACCACGGAACATCCTTCCTGTCGTAGTCGGTTCTATACATCTTGAGCGCTATCCCCAGCTGGTGAAGGTTCGCTGCGCATGATGCCCGTTTGGCATTCTCTCTTGCTCTTCCAAAGACCGGCACCAGAATGGCCATCAACACAGCCATAATAACTATGACCAGAAGTAACTCCACCAACGTAAAACCCCGGCGTCTATTTTTTATCCATGCCACAGCAATTCTTCCTCCTGCCGCTACGCGTTATCTTTATGCTCTCTGCCAACTGAAGCATTATATCCCTCTTCTGCATTATACTTATAATTGCCGTTACAAATAGGTTTTGCGGGACAAACTATTTCGGTCTAAAGGATATAGGTTCGATTCTCGGATCAATGCTTCTCCTGTGCTTCATCAAATTTATAACCCGGATACCTTACACTAATTTAGTATATCATTCAGGTACAAATTTCTCAATTTGCAGCCAGGAATAATAGTTTGTTATACCTTCATGCCGGGTATAGATAGAATAAACTTTCGAAGGGAGTGTTTACAGTATGAGCATGATCAGATGGGACCCGATAGGCGATATTGCCAGAATACGCAATGAGATGGATAGAATGATGAGCGATCTGATGGGAGGGGTTACCGGTTCCGGATGGCTTCCGGCCATGGATATATGCGATACGGATGAGGCCCTTATCGTAAAAGTAGACCTGCCGGGTATCAGTAAGGAGAATGTCGAGATAACAACCACTGAGAATATGATAAGAATAAAAGGACAATCAACACGTGAGGAGCATACTGAAATGAAAAGCTGCTTCCGTCACGAACGCATGACCGGTAGCTTTGAAAGAACAGTCAGTCTGCCTTCCAAGATAAAACCCGATGAGACTAAAGCATCGTTTAAGGATGGCGTTCTGGAGATACGTCTGCCTAAAGCCGAGAAAGCACGCCGTGAAGAGCACCGTGTAGAGGTTGAGAGCCAATAGCAAGGAAGAAAAAAATATCCCGGCGGCGACTTACTTTCCCAATGAGTTTCCCCATCAGTATCATCAGCCCTGGAGAGCTTAACTACCGTGTTCGGTATGGGAACGGGTGTTGCCTCTCCGGTATGGCCAC
>JAQUEL010000046.1 GCA_028685295.1 bacterium | reverse complement strand
GCACCACATCCGCCGCTCTCTCTCTTTCTTTTCTCTCCGGCTTAAATGCTCTATATCCGCTATATACTTCATCAGTCTATTATAACCCCGGATATAGCTTCCTACATCGATCTGTTGCACTCCGAACCTTCCCGTTCAGAGTCCAATATGTTTCTGAACTTCTGCAGAAGAATATATTGAGATATTGAGGCATGTTTGCAGGTTTAGAAGAGCCGCCTATAATATTAAATCCGATTCCTGCCGCCCGGCTACCGCCGTTGAGGACGACCGCCGTGCTCTCCTCTGCTTGATACTATACAACCGTTATAAATACGGGTCATACGGCTTTCTGATCGGCTGAACCCGGGAAGCCTTGATGGCATACGGCCAGTCGCTCCTATCCTCTCTCTTTATAACATGGCCTTCCACCTTTACCCACTGGTTATCCTTCAGCTCTTCCGCCTCGGGATAATCCACTTCAAAGCCCAGCGGCGTGGCGTCGGCCGCACAGCAGGAGATGACAAAGCGCACGAGATAGAAGCGCTCAGCCCCCAGCTTTTCATCATGGCCTACAAAGCCCACAAAGGCAAAATCACGACCGATAAACCTTTCCGGCTCCTGCTCCAGCCCGCCGGCCAAACGCAACAGCGATATCTCTCTGGATTTGATCGGTTCCATCTTATTAACAGCCACAGGGGCTCTCCCGGAAATACCTCGCCTGCCCGCTGCAAAAGAATCCAGCGATTGAGGTGTAAAGAGAAGTCCCAGCAGGGCAGGCATCAGGATAACCATGCTGAAGAGAAATTCCTTGGCCGGAATTCTGAGGCCGTAAAAGGCTATGCCGCCGCAGCCGTTATCGCCAGACGCCCGAGAGGAAGCCCTATAAACCGCCATCAGGGTAGAGATCAGCATCAGCAAAACGAAAAACCCTGCGGCTGCCGTCAGCCAGACAAGATCCTTTTTAATATAAAGCGTAATTTCATGACGCAGGAATACTCTGGCCAATAAAACAGCATAAACAAGCAGAACACCCGCTCGAAGCAGTAACGTATCAAGGCTTAAGCCGCCCTGCTCATGGTTATGGGCATGGTCGTGTTCATGGTTATGGCTATGATCGTGCTGATGCGTATCCTTACAGCCCGCACATTCATGTATATTATGGCTGCATCCGCCGGAAACCTCTTTATCTATCAAACGGATCACCTCTTATTTATATGTAAAATTGAGCAGTATGCCGGTAATCGTCGTCAGCAAAAGTATCAAAGCTATTAGTACCAATGCCGGGCGTTTTTTAAAAGTACCCAGCAGCATCATGCCGCCCTTAATATCAAACATAGGACCGAGTATCATAAAGGAGAGCACTGAGCCCATGGAAAAAGAGAGAGAGAATGACCTGGCCACAAAGGCGTCAACCTCGGAACAAAGGCAGGTGAGAACGGCCAGCGCATTCATGCTCAGGACTGATAGAACCGGTCCTTTGGCTACAGCCAGCAGGTGCGGCCGAGAGACAAATGTTTGTATGAAAGCCGCTAAAAAGGAGCCTAGAATAAGGAATTTGCCTACATCGAAGAATTCCCGTGTAGCATGCTCCACCACCCCGGAGACCTTTTCGGCTAAAGAGCCGGAAGATGTCTCGGAGCAACAACCACACCCTTCCGTCATTTCGTCATCCTGGCGCATGAAGTTTCTCCCAACAGGCAACCAGGCCATCAGCAGGCCAATAATTGTGGCGATCAATAATACCAGCCCGACCCTGACAGCCACCACTTTAAAATCATAATTAAAAGCTACCGCTGTGGAGAGAATAACTACGGGATTGGCCACTGGAGCAGCCAGAATAAAGGCCACAGCCGCATGAAGAGGAACTCCCTTTCTCATCAGGCCTCTGGCCACCGGAATAACACCGCATTCACAAACAGGGAAGAAGAAACCGAGAAAAGCTCCGGCCAGCACAGATGGAAATCTACCTGTTGGAATAAACCGCTTCAAAGTATCCTCCGGCACCAGAACATGGATCAGACCGGAAATGAGCGAACCGAGCAAAATAAAGGGTACGGCCTCCAGAACGATGCTGATAAAGACCACCTGAAAAGTAGGAAAAGCCTCCATCCCGCCACTCAGACGTAGAATCGGGATCAGCAGGCCCAACAGCAAACCGACCGTTGCCAGCATGAAAAACATGCAAATGAAGAGTCCCCTTAGCTTGACATCCCAATCCGCCTGGCTAAGGCCCCCTCTCATAACTTCCGTGACAGCGGCCTTTGATTTCCTTCCCTCAGCAATAGCAGCATGTCCACTGTGAAGGATGGATCGATTGTCATTTGCCATCTTCAATCTCCCATAAAATTCGTCAGAGTTCTCTGAGCCTGACAACTTTTAGACTTCATCAGATTTATAGATCGCAGACTGCTTAATGATCGCAGGCGTTATCCCCGGTTACCAGAGTATTCTCCAGGTATGCCTTGATCACTTCTTCAGCGTCAACGGCAGGGGCTCCCACCACAACTTTGACACCTGCAGCCTGAAATAGTCCCTGCGCCCGAGCACCCATGCCGCCGGCAATAACATGCGTAACCTCCATGCCGTGCAGCCAACGCGGCAGCAGCCCCGGTTCATGCGGCGGCGGCACCTGCCTGTCACAAGCAATAATTTTACAGCCTGCCTTATCAATATCAAAGATATAAAACTCTTCACAGTGCCCGAAATGCGGACAAAGCTTTCCATCAGCTACCGGAATTGCAATTTTCATCTCTTACTCCCTTCCTTCATTTAAAGTTATTATACGCCGCCAGGCTGCCATTATTTCTTCGGCTACAGGCCCATCCGTATATTCATTAACAGTTTTCGCTGCCGTTTGAGCCTCTGTTACGATCCTATCGTAACGTATGCGGCCGACAACCTCAAGCCCTTGTGCCTCAGAAACAACGGCTATACGATCAGCAATCGCCGGATTGATATCGCTCCTGTTGATACAAACTACAGTGGGTACCCTGAAGTGCTTTGTTAGAGCGACAATACGCAATAGATCGTGTTCCCCGGAGATTGTGGGCTCCGTCACAATAACGGCCAGATCACTGCCGGCTACCGAGGCTATCACCGGACAACCCAACCCCGGTGAACCGTCTATCAATATGTATGCACTGCCGCACTCAGCCGCAATTTCCCTGGCCCGGCTCCGTACCAGCGTCACCAGCTTGCCGGAGTTGCCCTCACCCGGATAAAGACAGGCATGAACCATAGGGCCTAGCCGAGTGTCCGAAACATACCACTCTCCGTTAACTGCAGGCTTGATTTCTATTGCGTCGGCCGGGCAGACAAGAGCACAGAAACCGCACCCTTCGCAAGCCAAAGGATCCACTGCAGGAAAGCTCTTTTTATCGGCCAACTGTCGCACCGCATCAAAACGGCAAATCTGCCGGCAGAGACCGCATTTTGAACACTTCTCCGCCTTAATCTCTGCCCGACCGCCGCCGCTGAATTCATATCTCTCCCTCACCTGAGGCTGCAACAGCAGATGCAGATCAGCGGCATCCACATCACAATCCGCCAGTACACATTTCTCTGCCAGACCGGCAAAGGCAGCCGTTAGGCTGGTCTTGCCCGTGCCGCCCTTGCCGCTTATAATCACTATTTCCTTCACGCCGTGTACCTCCCGGCAACCGGTTCTATCTTGGACCAAAGATCGGCAAAGAGAGCCTTATAGCCGGGCACCGCCTTCCAGGCCGTGAGCCCCTTTGAATAAGCCTCGGCTACCCGCCTATCCTCCGGTATCCGAGACAGAATGGGCACGCCATACCTGCTGCATAGCTTCTCTATTGCCGTATCGGGGCCGCTTACTCTGTTCAATACCACTCCTCTCGGCATGGGCAAAGAGCCGACAGCCTGTAACATCAGCTCCAGATCATGCCGTCCAAAAGGAGTGGGCTCTGCTACCAGCAACAGATAATCGCAATCGCCGACAGCAGTCATAGCCGGACAGGAGGTTCCCGGCGGTGCATCCACGATCGTTATACCATCGTCCGTTATATTCCTTAAGACCGCCTTTATCAGAGGAGGACCCATAGCCTGGCCGATATCCAGACAGCCGCTGATAAAGTTCAGCTTGCCGGCAGATCCTCTGTCCACGCTCCCGATATATCTATCCACCTCGGTTATGGCCTGAACAGAACAGACATAGGCGCAACCGCCGCAACTATGGCAAAGTTCCGGGAAGGTCATAACCTCCTCTTTGAGAACAACGATGGCGCTATAGCGGCAAAAAGCGCCACACTCTCCACACAGATTGCAAGCCTCCGGGTTCACCTGCGGCACTAGTACGGCAGACCTGTGCTTCAAGGTGATCTCCGGCTTAAGAAAGAGATGCCCGTCAGGCTCCTCAACATCACAATCTGCATAAGTTACCTTCAGGTCTGCATCAACCAGAAAGAGAGATAGGTTTACAGCTACAGTGGTCTTGCCTGTGCCGCCTTTGCCACTGGCTACGGCAATCTTCATCTGCTTATCCTCCAGCTATCCTCTGTTTTATATCCAATGTCCAGCGACATTGGCCGACAGGCACTCATCTAAAAGGCCATCCTTGAACCTCTGCAGGCTTTCAGCCACCGTGCCGTCAGGCGCCAGATAAATCCTGATACCGGCCGCCTTAAGAACGGCATATGCCTTGGGACCGACATTGCCTGTTATAAGCGCTTCTACATTCAGACCGACGACGTTGCTTCCAGCCTGAATGCCGGCTCCCTGGGCCGCATTGAGGTTTTGAGTGTTATCATGGACCGCAAACTCACCGGTCTCTGTATTCACCGCTACAAAGAAAGCCGCCCGCCCGAAACGTCTGTCAAGCCTGCTCTCTAAGCTCTCTCCCTGCGAAGTGATTGCAACTCTCATTGATCTTGCCCTCCATTCAGTTGATATCTTTGTTGACTTTAAAAGATATTCCGCCTTATCAAAGAGCATCCTCTGGATCTGCCGCTTCACTACATGCCTTTTGAAGCCTGGTCAACGGAATGAGCATTTCCGCCAACACTTCAGCCCATTCAGCCAAATGTTTCCGCCCTCTTTCCGTCAATCGATATATCCTTCGGGCCGGTCCGCCACTCCCGGTATCCCAGTTTGAAAGAACATGTCCGTTATTCTCCAAACGCCTCAAAGCCCTGTATATACCGCCCATATCCAGTCCGGCATGAGTTACAGCCATCTCCTCCGCCGCCTGAGCTATCTGATAGCCGTAAGCCTCTTTAAGAACAGCTACAGATAAAAGAACGATCGGTTCTACAAAACGATAAAGGTTGCCCATTTCGCAGGAACAGGCTCCGCCTCCATGCCGGCGGCAATGTCTTTCTCTAGGCAAACCACATCACTCCTGTTCTTTCCATAAATCTTCCGTTTTCGCTCAACTCTGTCTGACAAGGTAATCCGCTATAGCTGCATGCAGGGCTCCAGATCGCTCATTTAACCCCTAAAAAGGCCCCACGCTATACGTCAGCCTTCACCGGTGAGATGCCGGGCCAGGCTCAGGGGAAAACCGTCGTCATAATCCTCTATCCTGCCGCTGTCACATAAAGCTGCCAGAGCCGGGTCTATCGGCAGTCTGCCCCAGAAGGGTATATTCTGTGATGCAGCCGTTTCCGCTCCCCGGGAAGGGCCGAACACCTCCACCTCTTCATTGCAGCCAGGGCACACGATATAACTCATGTTCTCGATCAGCCCCAGCACCGGAATTTTAAGCATATCGGCCATTTTGATGGCTTTTTTGACGATCATCACCGTCAGGTCCTGAGGCGACATTACGATAACCACGCCTTTCAGCGGCAGAACCTGCATCACTGTCAAGGCTACGTCGGCCGTTCCCGGGGGCAAGTCCAACAAGAGATAATCGAGGTCGCCCCAGACAACCTCCTCCCAGAACTGCCTGACGGCATTGGAGATCATGGGGCCGCGCCAGATAACGGGGTCATCCTCGTTCTCCATAAAGAGATTGAGCGACATGATATCTATCCCGCTGCGGCTGCGCACCGGCAGTATACCGAAGTCCTTTGTGGCCGGCCGCTCGCCGACCCCAAACATTTTGGGTATGCTGGGACCGGTAATATCGGCATCGAGAATGCCTGCTTTCCTGCCCTGCCGCCGTAGTCCAACTGCCAGAAGACCGGTTACCAAGGACTTGCCCACACCACCCTTGCCGCTCATAACCGCCACACAGCCGCCGATGCGGCTCAACTCCATGGCCGGTTTTACTGCACCGGCCTCACAGCCGCTGCAATCCTGGCCGCTGCAATCCTGCCCGTTACACCCTTTGCCGTCACATTTGTCGTTTTTCATAAGTTTAATTATCCCTTCAATTGCGTCTCTCAAGTTGGTTATTAATACACTATGTGCAACTTACATATAATATATTATCAAACAGCTGCGATGTCAACCATTCCTGGTCGGGATATAGCCTTTAAATCTTTGCCGGTTGCTTTATAAGTGTGACGCATATCTATCCTGAACGATCACGCTCTCACCGACACCAGAATCGAACGAGCAGCACTATACCGCACTTTAAAACAGCTGGAGAATAATGGGTACGTCGTCTCTAAGTGGGATGTCAGCGGCAGCGGCAGCGGCCGGACAGCCAATCGCATCAGCAACCGCTTCTACGTCCTATCATATGCCCCATTCCCAACGGTCCTGTTCCATCTCCGCCAGACATTGCTTTACCCTCCTTCCTTATGCCTTTACAGCAGGTTAATGTTAGTAACTTATAGGTGTAATTTACACTTGCATCGAAACATATACTTTAGGAAGGGTCAATATGGCAAATTGCTCTCCCGGCGATCATAATGGTACCGGAGGGACCCGTAAAACCCGTCTGGCTAACGCCGTGGGCAAAGAGTCCGTTTATTACGTAATCGGTATATACATTACCTCCTTCATCATTGCTCATGGATAGGCAGTGAAAGACCTGCGCATTGTTCACATAAGCCTGAAGCGGCGTGTATCATCTATAAGTGGGAGTACAGCTGACAAACTGCTCATTTCAGTCATTTGTATATATCATCATAGCCATAGATATCTGCTTTACGTTGGATAAACAAGAGGCTTGTCCAGCCTTCTCTCTGGCCTGACCAAAAACCGGCAGCAATATAGATGCCGGCATAGCTAATATTCCGATAACAGCCAGCAATTCGATAAGAGTAAAGCCTTAAATGCTATAAGCACTTTATATGCAGCTGCGTTATGTCGGTTGTAAATTACGAGAAGGGCCTGCTTACAGGAAGACCGCGGGATAGAAAAGATACTTGCACGGCTGCAGTTCTGCTTTATTTGCGCGTATGCTCCCATAAAAAAGATAATCCAAAGATAAGCGTGGCCAGCAAGACTATAGTGGAGCCGGACGGCAGATCGAAACGGTAGGAAAGGAAAAGTCCGCCTAAAGTCGATAACAATCCCACTAACACAGAGACCGGCAGCATGGCACGGTAATTGGAGCTGAACTGTCGACCGGCAGCAGCAGGAATAACCAGCAGAGCGGAGACCAGGACTATACCTACCACCTTGATTGATACCACAATCACCAAAGAGAGCAGGACCATAAAGAGGTAGTTAAGCGGAACGGCGGGAACACTGCAAATGCCGGCCATTTCCTCATCAAAGCTGCAGAAAAGCAGCTCTTTAAAGAAGAGCGCCGTTATCACCAGCACCAGAGAACCGACCGCGGTTATCATTTTTAAATCGTAAGCGGTTATAGCCAGTATGTTGCCGAAAAGGTAGCCGAAGAGATCGACATTATAGCGATGGCTAAGCCCTATAAGCATAATGCCGAAGGCCATATTGGCGGCAAAGAAGATACCAATGGCGGTATCTTCTTGTATTTTGCCCTTATGCTTGATCATTCCTATCAGCAGAGCGATAGCCACACAGAATCCTATGGCCGTCCAGGTAGGCTCCACGCCTAAAAAGAACCCCAGGGCCACCCCTCCGAAAGCAGCATGGGAAAGTCCGACGCCTATAAAAGAGAGACGCCGCAGCACCACAAAGAAAGAGAGTATTCCACAGACCAGGCTGATAATTATTCCGGCCGCCAGCGCCCGCTGCATAAATTGATAAGATAACAACTCAATCATGGTGCCCCCTATGCTCTTCAACCGTTCGATGCGGCATAGTGCCGTGAAAGAGAAACTCCACCTGGCAGCCGTAGGCCTGCTTCAGGATATCGCTGCGCATAACATCATCCGGCTTGCCGTGCAGAAAAAGTTGCTTGTTGAGACAAGCAACTTGATCGCTGTAAGACGGCACCAGGGCTATATCGTGAGAGACCTGAATAATAGAAAGCGACAGACTGGACTGCAGATCACGCAACAGACGATAGAAATTCTCCTGAGAGCCGGCATCCACTCCACTGGTAGGCTCGTCCAGTATAAGCATCCTGGGATGGGTTATCAAACTACGGGCAATCATGGCCCGTTGCTGCTGCCCGCCGGAAAGCTGGCCGATGGGCCTGAGAGCAAAATCGGCCATGCCTACCGTTTCCAGGCAGGAGAGAGCCTCTTCCCTATCCTTTCTGCCGACGGGACGCAGAAGACCTATCTTACCATATTTGCCCATTACCACCACATCCAGAGCGGAGACGGGAAAATCAGGATCGTAAAAGGCTCTTTGAGCTACATAGCCTATCGTTCCAGGTCTCTTTCGAATAACGCTTTCGGGAGGCAGCCCCATGATCCTGATGGATCCGGTCTGGGGCTGTAGCAGCCCCAGGATGGTTTTGACCAGAGTGGTCTTGCCGCCACCGTTGGGGCCGATTACAGCCAGAGACTGCCCCTCTTCCAGCTCCAGATTGATATTGTCCAAAATCATTGTGCCGCCACGAACAACCGTCAGGTTGGATATCTCCAGAACCTTCATTTTTCGTTCCCCATGGCATCCTTCATTATCTTGAGATTATGCCTCATGAGATTGATATAGCTGTCACAACCGGGAATGCCGTCTCCCCCCAGAGGATCCAAAAAGAGAACCTTTGCTCCGGTATTCTCCGCAATAGCCCGAGCAGCTGAGGCGGAAAACTGCGGCTCGGCAAAGACGGCCTTTATGCCGCTGCTGCGCACGATGGATACGATCTTTTTTATCTCCCGCGGGGTGGGTTCGCGTCCCGGTGCTTCTTCTATGACCCCTGCCTGCTTCAGATTGTAACGGCGGGCAAAATATGGCCAGGAAGAGTGAAAGGAAACGAACTCCCGAATGACGAACTTCGCTGTTTCCCGCTCTATCTCTTTATCCAGCAACTCTACCTCCCGACGATAGCTCTCTGCCCGATTCCGATAATAATCCTCTCCAGCCGGATCCGCCTCTACCAGTGCTTCCTCTATTTTGGTAACGATACCCGACACTATGGCCGGGTCCAGCCAGATATGCGGATTGCCGAATTTACCGTGATCATGGCCATGTTCCGCCTCTTCTTCATGCTCATCGCTACCGGTATGCTCTTCCTCTCCGGTTATCAAATCGATGCCCTGTGCCGCAGTTACTCTCTTCAAACCGGCATTGCCAACAGCATTGATAAGCTTATCGGCCCACAGCTCCAGCCCTGCCCCTACCTGAACAAAGAGAGATGCCTTGCTCAATTCACTCACCTGGCCGGGAGTAGGCTCAAAAGTGTGCGGACTGGCTCCGGCCGGCAGCAGCACAGCCACTTCCGCCCGTTCGCCGGCCACCTGATGGGTGATATCGGCCAGAGGAAATATGCTGGCAACCACCTTTATCTTGGATGATCTCTTCCTATCCGGCATTTGCCTAAAGGCTCCCGGATACCAGATAGCTACCGCTATTAGAATTGCAAACAATGGCAAGATAACTCTTTTCATGATCATCCTCCATCGGCAATGATACAGCTTTGGCAAAGGCCCTGAAGATGAACCGTATGGCCGGTAAGTTTGAAACCTGTCTTAGCTTCTATCTGTTTGGATAGGCTCCCCACCAAACACCCTTCAACCTCCCGCACCTTATGACATCCCTGACAGATTATATGATGATGATGAACCTGCGGATCTTCCGCTCGGCACAGTCCGTAATAGAAGCGGTTCTCAACCCCTTCCACCTTGACCAGAATGCCGAGCTGGTGCATCTCTTCCATATTACGATAGACAGTAGGCAATCCAAGACGCCCCAGAGAGATACGCAATTTCTTCCAGACCTGTTCAGGCGTAGCATATTTACCCTCTTTTATAAAATAGGCCAGAATAGCCTCTCTCCTGGGAGTGATTTTGAGTTTACCCTCTCTAAGCATACGTATATATCTTTGCAATCTATTCTCTCCATATGTCAAATAGCGTAAACGAAAATGCTTTCCATTTATGCTATTTTGACACCCTCGGGCTATGTTGTCAAGCGGCAGAAGACCTTACAGCTCACATCTGGAAGCAAGTTATGCGAAAGGTCAAGAAATGAAAAACCGGCAATGAACTAAATGAACTATAAGAAGTGCCATACGGTTATCAGCTATGGAAAGAGCGAGCAGAGCTGGCCGCGCTCATAAGGGGTAAAACCAGATCAATACGCTGGCGAGGAGTGATAAAGTAGAAGCCATCTATCCGTGAAGAGAGCTTCACAATCAGATCGGACATCATCTCCATACCGGCTGCACATTGATCTGCAGTTTTATCATAAGCAGACATACGTTGCCGCACCCCATCCGGTACAGATATGCCCGGAACTTCATTATGTAGGAAATCAGCATTTCTAGCAGAGACCAGAGGTAATATGCCTATATAAACGGGAATCTTCAGTTCGGAGGCAGTCAGAGCCTGTTGCAATGCATCAAGCACACTTTCCTCAAAAAGAGGTTGTGTCAGGGCAAACTGCGCTCCGGCCTCCACCTTACGCTGCAGCTTGCGTATCTGTCCGTTCAGGCTGTGAATATTGGGATTAAGCGCTACGCCAATGGAGAAAGCCGTTCTGACATCGTTTTTAAGGCGTCCGGCATTGAATTCAGCTACCAGACGGACCAAACTGATGGAGTTGAGATCAAAAACACCTGAAGTATTAGGTTCGTTACACATGCGAACAGGATCGCCGGTAACACAGAGCAACGCCCTTATACCCAGCAGATGGGCGCCCATCACCGCTGATTGCAATGCCAGGCGGTTACGATCACGGCCGCAAAGATGCGGCAGCACAGGCAACCCTGTCCGCTGCTGCAGCAACCCGGCTATGCTGATGGAATCGGGTTGCACGGAGGCCATAGGATTATCTGCTACAGTAACAGCGGTAGCTCCTCCTTCTTTAAGAGATTCTACCTTGGCAGTGTAAGCATCCATATCCAGATCGGCCGGCGGATCCAATTCCACTAACAGAGGGAATGAGGTCCTCTCTATGAAAGATTCCTTCGGCCCCTCAGGCCTTTGTATCTTTGCATCTTTACGCTTTCCCGGCTTAGAAATGAAAGATATCCGCGTAACGCATGGTTGGTCACCGGCTATAGCGGCAGCTATGGCCCGTATAGTATCCGGCCCCGTGCCGCAACACCCACCTATAAGATGAACGCCCCAGCCGATCAGGTCTACCGCCCGACGAGCCAGATATCTCGGATCAGCCGGATATAGCTGCCTTCCCTCTACCTGTTCGGGAAAACCGGCATTGATATAGGCACTGAGTGGAATCCCATGGCCGGACATACCTCTGATAGCTGCTGTAATGGATGGTATGCCGTAGCCGCAATTGGCCCCCACGATATTCGCTCCGGCTGCACGGCAATGATTCAGAACCTCCTCCGCTTCCTCGCCACCGACCAGCCGGCCTTCGGCTTCAAAGGCCATCTGAGCCACCACAGGAATTTTTGATATATTGCGTGCCGTATTTAACGCTGCCAGCATCTCCGTTAAATCTGAAAAGCTCTCCAGTATAAGCAGGTCCACACCGCCCTCAAGCAGAAGAGCGATCTGCTCCTGAAAGATATCCCGCTGATCCTGTGCACTGACAGGCTCACCCTCCACGGTAGGCAGGGGGCCGACAGAGCCGGCTACATAGGCCTTATCCCCGGCAGCTTCCCGGGCCAAACGAACACCGGTCAGGATAATCTCCCTCTGCTCGCATTCCGCTCCGTAAATTGATAGCTGCAGCCTGTTGGCGGCAAAGGTATTGGTTTCGATAACCCTACTTCCGGCAGCCACGTAATCGGTATGCAGAGCCAGAACCGTATCAGGAGAGAGCAGGTTCAAACGCTCTATCCCCCTGTCATGTACAGCGCCGCGGGCAAAGAGCTCCGTGCCGATGGCCCCGTCTCCAACAAGTACCGTTTCTTCTATCTCAGTGAGAAATCTCTGTCCGGCAGACAAAAAAACACCTCATATGCAGCAATATTTCATAACCGCCGTTGCATGCCGATCCGCTGAGGCAGATCTCATGCTTCGAAAAGGAAAGCAGGAGAAAGCTTCATGCCGAAACATGCTCTCGGCAAGCAAAGTATATCCCCGGTATTTTCTCATGTCAATGAGCGTGACCCCTTTAACATCCCTTTACACAGGGTTATCTGAATGAATTAAGAGCCGATTACGCTTGATCGCCTGCTCTTATTCTTTATCTAACCGATTTAATCGAGACATCATGCGGCTTACCGGCAAAGAATTGGGACATCTCGTTTCACAAACACCGCAGGCCAAGCAATTCGAAGCGTTGTATGCCTCCTCCCGAGCCGCTGTTTCCCGGTAACTCTGAACAGCCTTCTCTCCCAACCGCAGCACATAATAAGCATTATGAGCCCTTAGAATGCGAGGAATATTCAGCCCCTGAGGACACGGGATACAGTAGCCACACCCCGTGCAAATACCGCTACCGGCATCGGCACCCATGCTCTTGAAACGGCGTACTACCTCTTCGCGTTCAGCCTTTCCCCATCGCGGTCGTGCAACAGCAGCAGTATTATCCGCCACCTGATAGGCTAAGGTCATGCCGCAAAGGGCCGAAGTCATGCCTGGCGTGGAGAGAATAAAATTCAATGCCAGTTCTACAGGGCCAGCTATACCCATATCGCCAAAAACCGCCGTCACGGTCTCCGCATTTCCAACTAAAAGCCCTCCGGCCAGAGGGTTCATGGCCAGCACAGCGATGCCGTGCACTCCGGCCCAGCGCACTGCCTCCTCCCGGGTGCTATCCAATAAATGGTAAGGCAGTGTGACCATCTCAAAATCACCTGCCTTTAAAAACTCTATAATCGTAGCCGAATCAGCATGAGTGGTTACGCCCAGATAGTCGAACATACCGGCAGCCTTAGCCCTACGGGCCTCTTCCATCCATCCCCCAGGCTTATAAGCCTCTTTCATCTGAGCTATGTTATGGACTGTCCAGAGATGATAGCCGTCAAAATGGTCTGTTTTCAGCCTCCGCCTGGATTGTTCCATCACCTGACGTAACTGCTCGGCACTGCGCACACCAAAGCCCTTATACGGCTGAAACTCTTCGCCTATCTCCAGGCCGCCATTCCCCGGGCTGCACTTGGTCGAAAGGAACATAGCCTCCCGACAACCTGCAAGAGCTTCACCTACCCAGGCCTCGGAGTTTTCCTCTTCCGATAAATAACCATAACCCGGAGAACAATCCACATAGTTAACTCCAGCCTTCAAACAGGCCGCCACCGTTTCCAATGCGCTCTCTCTATGAGGAAAACGCATACTGCCTAAAGCTATCGGAGATAGTATTTCCCTGATATCTCCCTTACGCAACACCCTTCACCACTCCTTCTGTAAACAGCAGCATCAGGCCTGGAACAATATCTTCTCCAGTGCCTGATGGTTCACATCTTTGAGCAACCCGGCAAAGTATAGGCCGCCGTCAAGAAATTCATCTATATGATGTGTGTCCGTTCCCAGAGCCACCGCCGTTGACGATGCCAGACACTTCTGTAATAACACACCGTCATGCTTGGACGGAACATGTGAATTGATCTCCAGAGCAACGCCGGAAGCCCTGCACCCTTGTACAATAAAATCCAGCAAATCTTCGGGGACAGGGAGCTTTCGAGCTTCCAGAACCCTGGTAGGATGCGCCAATATATGAACCTTATGTTGCCATAGTGTCTTTGTCTGAAACATGAATTCCTGCAGAATTTTATCCTCTCCCGCCTCAATAGGCGGAAGATAATGAACAGCTCCTATCAACACCTGAAAGGCTTCTCTGAACTCCGGATCACAACTAAGACGCCCATCCTTCATAACTTCTGCTTCTATGCCCTTAAGCATACGCCCATCAGAGATATTATCCAGCTTCTTAAGATAGCGTTCCGTCTTTTTTAGCCGATAATCACGATAATCGTCATAAATGGCAGGCTCCCAGTACCATTCCCATGCCCAGGCCACTTCCTTAGGTAAAGCCAGGGCAAAGGCATGATCGGTGACCGCCATACGTTCCCATGGTGATTTGTTCAATAACCGTGCATATTCATCTAACGCCAGGTTCTTATCAGCGCAATATGAAAAATCTTCATCCCCTGTGTGATTATGCCAGGTGGCCGCTCCGGCCAGTCCTAATTCGCCTTCCAAAACTCTCTCCTATCATCATACGTCATGCAAGTTGTTCGGAGCGACGAAGATCAACCCCACAGCTCCAGGACCAATATGCGTTCCCAAAACACAACTTATATGGCGTATCTCCGGCTCCAGACCCGTTTCACTCTTGAACATAGCTGCCAGTTCCTCGGCTGCTTCTGTACCCAGGAAGTGTACCACACTGGCTTTCTCAGGCATCCCGCCAACCAGAGATAGCTTCATCAGCCTCATCAACGCCTGTTTGCGCGTGCGCACACGTTCTTTTACCTGAATAATGCCGTTCTCCAGACAAAGGATAGGTTTTATCTGCAGCTTTATACCGGCCCAGGTCTGAAGCCGGCCAATGCGCCCACCCTTTTGCAAGTAATCCAATGAATCGACCATGAAATTAGCCTGGGTACGACAACGTAAATCAGCCACCGCTTTTGCGGCCTGGTCCAGAGTTCCGCCAGCCCTGGCAATCTCCGCTGCCGCCAGAACCTGATATGCCAATCCGGCTGAAGCCATACCGGAATCAATCACCCTGGTCTCACGCAGTAAGGGCGCTGTAACCGCTGCATTAGCGGTTCTAGCTGTTCCACTAAGGCCAGCAGACAAATGTATGGACATAACAGGGCCTTCTAGTTGATTATAGCAGATCATAAAATCACCCATGGATTTTACGACCTTTTCCAGCTATGCTTTGGAGAGCATCAATTTTGCCAGAGAGGGAGAAGCCTTTCTGGCAATTGCCAATCTCCTGGCAAATAACATCGGTGGATTGACGCTGGCTTTTTTAGGAATTTGGCTCGGCAGTAAGATTTAGGAGGACTTATTATGGCGATAAAATACAGCTTGATCGAGATATTGACCAGCGAGGGAGCCAGATGGCGAGGTAAACCTTTGGCTTTGGCTATCGTCGATTATGCAGCTAAACAGAAGATCGCTTTACGCTGTGCTGTTTTTCGCGGGTTGGCCGGATGCTATGAAAACGGAGAGATAGCTAACAGAGATAT
>JAQUEL010000045.1 GCA_028685295.1 bacterium | reverse complement strand
AGAGGATAGGGGTCAGGTTTAAAGAGGATAGGGGTCAGGTTTAAAGAGGATAGGGGTCAGGTGTTTACATTCATCATTCTTCGAACGCTAAATGTCAACACCAGACCCCCGAAGAAAACACCATTCTTCGAACGCTAAATATCAACACCAGACCCCCGAAGAAAACACCATTCTTCGAACGCTAAATGTCAACACCGGACCTCCGAAGCATGATATTGCTTGCGCTCAGGAGGATACCAATGAATAAGCAGGTCCGGATATCCGCTATTGATGCTGACGTAATTCTGCAGCATCTACTGGATGACAATGAAGAGCTGTTTGCCAAGGCCAGGGATATAATGCACAATGTAGAGGGCGAAAAATTACATGTTGCGTGTGATCCTGTAAACCTGGCTGAAATCATATGGTATTGAAATCCTTCTATAAAATCCTGAATGATAAAATATACGAAAGTCTGGAAACGATTATAAAAGTCGATGGTTTTATCCTGCCGAATAAGGAGAGATATATATTAGCTCTGCAACTCTTTGCCGGCTCGGTAGCACATTTCGGCGATGCCTGCGCTTGTGCGGCTGCACTTCAGGACTCTTCGGGCCGATTACTCTCCCTTGATCAAAAGTTGAGCAAGGTCAACGATATATGGCGGGCGGAGAAGTAGATTCCAATTTTCGGCAGCTTAATACTTGCCCTCTCTTTGGCACACTTCCTGCACAATCCTCCCCTCGAGCAAGCGAATACCGAGGGGAGGATTATTATGTATGCCCTCTTGAAAAGAGCATTTCTTTTTATCTCAATCCTAACACTCTTGCTATCCGGACAAGCTTTGGCTGAAAGGCTGATAACGCCTGAAGATCAACTGGAAATAACGGTCTGGTCTGACAGGGATATGTCAAGAACGGTGACGGTCAGCGCTGACGGTAAGGTTGTTATGCCGCTGATCGGCAGCATCAGGGTAGCCGGTGTTAACGAAGATGAAGCTGCCGGATGTATAGCTAAGGCTCTGGCGCAGTACATCATAGACCCCAAAATCAGTGTCAGCATAGTCCGGGCGCGACCAGACAGGGTTTTTGTTCTGGGGCGAGTAAGAAACCCCGGCGTCTATGATATTCGGCGCAACAGCACTGTGCTGGAGGGCATATCTCAGGCCGGAGGGTTGCTGGATAAGGCCGATCTCGACCGGGGTACTCTTATTCGTGCCGGCAATAAGTATGAGCCGGTAAACCTGCGGGCTCTTCTTGCCGATGGGCGGATGAAGGAGAATATACACATAAATGATGGTGATGTTATCATCGTGCCTGAGCGGCCGGATAATTCTGTTTATGTTCTGGGCAGAGTTAATAATCCCGGGCTTTACCAACTGGAAGATAGCGTTACGGTTATGGGCGCCATTGCCCGGTCGGGCGGTAGTGCCGACAGGGCTAATCTCAAGCGAGTCATAATCATCAGAGGTAATCTGGCCAGACCTGAGCGTCTGGAAATCAACGTTCAGGATATCATTCAACGTGGAGATAAGAATAAAGATATAACCCTCAAGGCAGGAGATACCGTTTATGTTCCTGAGGTAGGATCGATCGATTGGGATAAGATGTTGCAACGGGTTTGGCTCTTTAGTCTGTTTAGAGATATGTGGAAATGATCTGACGGAGGTAAGAGATGGAACTTTGGAAATACGGTCGTCTTATATGGCGACGTAAATGGTATCTACTGACGATGATAGCTCTGGTAGCGGCTCTAATCATGGTCAGAATGCCACGTCATACTCCCTTATACAGGGCTACAGCCACCGTCATGCCTTCTCACGGCATATTGGATCAGGGAGAAGGGAGCGATACTGCTGAGAGAGATAGGCGAATGGCCAATCTGTTGGAGCTTGCCGGCAGTAGGGAGGTGTGCGCCAGAACCGTAAGCCGGCTGCATCTTCCTTTAACTCCGGGAAGGCTGCGGGAAATGGTGGAGGTGAAGCCTCGACAAGTAGAGCCGTTTAGCGCCAGCGGTACCAGCGATACCGACATCATCGAGATCTCAGTTGTTTATCCGGATCGGGAGGCTGCGCCGGAATTGGTCAATACCTTAGCGGAAGGTTTTATTTCCTATTATCAGGATTTTTCACGCCAGGAGAGCAATGAAGCCAGGCATGTGCTTGAAGAGCAAACCGGGGAAGCGCAAAAGAAGCTTCAGGCGGCTGAGTCCAAACTAGACCGTTTCCGTCGAAGCCACGGTATCGCCCTTCCTGACGCCAGAGACGCCTTATTACAGCAGTATGGTACATTAATGGCTATGAGAGAAGATGCAGCTGTCTCTGCGCGTGAACGTGCCGCTAGGCTGGCCTCAATCAAAAGCCAGCTTTCCAGCCAATCTGAAAATCGTGTCTATGAACAGGGAACAACCAATAATCCGGCTGTCCAGGCGCTTGAAACCAGGTTGATAGAATTGGAGATGCGGCTGGCCAATGAATCCTCTGTTCATACGGCCGAGCACCCTAATGTCATTGCTTTGCAACGGGAAATAAGCCGGGTCAGATCACAATTAAACGGGGCGGTCAGAAAAATATTTAGCTTTGAAACAATCCAGGCCAATCCTCTGCATGATAAATTAATGAATGATATGGTCGATGCTGCAAGCATGGCCATAGCTGCGAGTGCCAGGGCAACAGGTGCCCAGGGGGCTGTTGCACGTATTGAGAGCCGGTTGAACGGAGTCTCATCGTCGGAAACCACTTATGCTGCTTTAATAAGAGAGGTTCGTATGTCTGAAGAAGCCTACTCGGTTTTTACCAATCGTCTTAACGAGGCCATTGCCGGCAGTATCAATATAGCCGGCAGAATAGGGGCTGTCAAGCTGGTGGATTTGGCCGATATAGCGGAGGGCCCGATAAACAAACCGCTTAATGCTCCTGTAGCTCTGATTTTCGGCATGCTGTCCAGCCTCTTCATCGGTGTATTGCTTATTTTGGGCCTTAACTATCTGGATAATTCGGTTAAGGACGCAGAGGATGCCAGAGTCAGACTGAAGCAGCCGTTAATAGGCGAGATACCTCGCGTCAGCCAGGCAGCCAACTCGATGTCTTTACCCGCCATTCATCAGGATCATGGCATGGATATTTCCCCCTTCGGTGAGGCTTATCGTTTGCTAAGAACAGCCTTTATTTTCAGGTGCCGTGAGAGCGATGTAAAGGTGGTAGCCATGTTCAGCCCACGTCCGCATGAAGGGCGTAGCACGGCTGTTATTAATCTAGCTGCTTCGCTAGCTATGTCCGGCAGAAGGGTATTATTGGTGGATGCGGATCTGCGAGAACCCGTATTGCATAAGGTTTTTAGTATCTCCAACGAAAAGGGACTGAGCAGTATTCTGGTCGGCAAGGATACTTTGGCGGAGAGCATCCGTAAAACAGCAGTGGATAGCCTCTATCTTCTTCCGAGCGGTCCCCTCCCGGCCAATCCATCTGAGCTTTTGGGCGGAGAAAAGATGAATCGATTGATGGCTGATCTTCGCGAACAGGGAGAGTTTGTGCTTTTCGATACTCCGGCTTCGTTGCCTTTTACCGATTCTACTCTTCTGGCATCCCTTGCCGATGGCGCTCTGGAGATAATCGGCGCCGGCCGCTCCAGCCTGGATGATCACCTGTTGGCAGCCGAGCAATTATCCATGGTAGGCACGCCGATAGTAGGTATGCTGATCAATGGTGTGGAGCCGGAGGAGGTCAGAAGTTACAATGCCTATCGGCAGCATGTTACCAGGCCGGTGGACCTGTCCCGTTTAAAGAAAAAAGCAGTCATCAGCACCGGTTCAATGCTGCTGGCGGTGTTGCTGGGTACGGCTATGTATTACGGGGGGCCGTATATTATTAAGGAAGGAGTTGCTGGAGGCAGGGTTTTCAAGAACTGGAGCGAGAATATCATCAGCGGTAGCGGTCGTATATTTGAGAAATCGGCTGGGGCCGTCATGCATACCTTGCAATCCGGTGTCACAGCTATTGGTAATAGAGAAAGAAAAAACACTGAAATAAGAGAGAAAGCTACGGCTGAAAGAAAAACGGTTAATAATGGTTTGCTCGGTCCCGGTATGCCTGCAGTCGGGGCTGCAGATACCCGGAAAAACGAGGTTGAAATCGCTGCCAAAGGCAGATGCTGGGCAAGAGCGGTGAAAGAGGGTGAAAAGATCTTCGAAGGAATTATACCGGCAGGAGAGAGTCGCAAATGGCAAGTAGACGACAAGGCCCTCTCTCTTCGGCTTGGAGATGCCTCAAAAGTCGACGTAAAGTATAATGGACGGATCATTCAGCCGGCTGTAGCCGGCGACAAGACCGCTGAGATTATTTTTCGGAAATAAATTAATAACGATAGGTATAACTATAGGATGTTAAAACTTCTAAGATCTTTGAGATCCGGGAATCGGAGTCTGAACCCTACAACAAAGAACAAAGTGATGGTATCCCTCGTCTGTTCATATGTTTCACAGGCGTTCAATACCAGTGTCAATATGCTGGCTAGGTTGCTCCTGGCCAGATTGATTCTTCCCGCAGATTGGGGCCTCTTTGCCGAGGCTCTTCTGATAATCACTATCGGGGGATCTGTGAGAGATCTGGGTATTCCGCTACACCTGATCAGGGATAATGGCAAGAAATACGGCAGTGCCTTAATACTGGAAGGCATTATGTCTTTGGTTGTTATCAGCCTGATATGGCTACTTGCTCCGCTGGCGCATATCTGGGATCCGCGCTTGCCATATCTGTTGCGGATATTCTCTCTGATGCTTTTGCCGGAAGGCCTGGCTATGATACCCAGAGCTTTTTTAGACAAAGAGCTTTTGGTTAATAAGGCCTTGCTTTGTGAGTTGCTTCAGATAGGAACCTTTGCTCTTGTCAGTCTGTCCATGGGACATCTGGGATACGGAGTTTGGAGCCTGGTGGCCGGGCATAGTACAGGCATGTTGGCCTATTCGCTCTCACTCTGGCTGCGTGCCGGTAGAACGATATCGTTGGAATTTGATAAGCGACATATTCCAGAGCTTCTCTTTCGCAGCAGCTTTCTCTTCTTTAACGGTCTGGTTGGAACATCACTCGGCTACATAGATAATGGTATATTAGGCAGCCTGCTTACCAGCCATGAAGTTGGATATTACTTTATTGCCTATACCTGGGCTTTTTTGCCTAACAAGCTGATTTTCCCATCCTTGTATCGCATATTCTATCCTACTTTGGCCCGCTATAAGGATGATGTAGAGAGACTTTTCAACATCTATCATTTAGGTACTATATTTCTTCTGGCGGTGGAGTTACCGGTTTTAGCGCTTATTTTTATCAATGCTCAACATTACGTTCTGCTACTGTTGGGGCGGCAGTGGTTGCCGTCGGTGCCGCTGCTGCGCATTATAGCTCTTGGACCGGCTTTAGTGCCTTTCAACCGTCTTGGTATAGCTGTACTTAAGGTGCACCACAGGGATAAGATATTCTTTCTAAGCTCCATAATCGGCCTTATTTCCTTATTGGTATTGGGATGGCTTCTTACACTGCGCTTTAAGGCTATGGGTATGGCTTATGCCAACCTGATATCTCCAGGCAGCCTTGTGCAGCTATATGGGCTGTCACTGGTATTAGGCAGAAGATTATGGAAGATGGCCTTTGATCTATCGTTGCTCTACGCCGTATGCGCAGCTGTCTTCATTCCAATCGGCATTCTCTTCCATCCAGCCAGTGCCAGCGCTTCATTGAGGCTTGGTTTTACAGGAATGGCGATATGTTGGATAACCTATTATGCCATGTTTGGCAAGAATATCAGGGCTATGCTGGTTCTCAGACGCGGTAACGATGAAGAGCTGCCTGAAACCGACAGTGAGGTGTTGGCATAGTATTTGCGGTTTGAAAGTCAAAGAAATGAGGATAAACGTCTGAGTGTAGACCGGTAGTATAAAGATTGAAACAGTATTGACGGATTGAAGGCATAGTAAGGATACCCAGGGCGTAAATGTTTCTTAAATCCTCTCTGTGAGGTTAGCAATGCAACAGACAATGGCTGATAATATGGGATTAAAGAGAACACGGATAGGACGTCCTTTCTTGTCTGTAGTGATCCCTATATATAACGAGAGCGAGAATATCGCTTCCTTGTACCATTCACTGGAAAAAGGACTTGACGGCATTGATGCCGAGGTGATTGCCGTTGATGATGGCAGCAGTGACGGCAGCTTTGATATGTTGCGTTCCATTGCACAGGAAAACGGGCGCTGGCGTGTTATATGTCTGCGTCGGAATTTCGGCCAGACGGCTGCCATGACCGCCGGTTTCGATTATGCCGGAGGAGAAATAATCATTACTTTGGATGGAGATCTGCAGAATGATCCTGCCGATATACCGCGACTGCTTGATAAGTTGAAGGAGGGCTATGATGTCGTCAGCGGCTGGAGAGAGAAACGACAAGACAAATTTATTACCAGACGATTACCATCAATGATGGCTAACTATCTCATCTCCAGGCTGACCGGAGTGGCTTTGCACGATTACGGCTGCACACTTAAGGCATATCGCGCGGAGATTATCAAGAATGTTCATCTTTACGGTGAACTGCACCGTTTTATTCCTGCTCTGGCCGGCTGGATGGGGGTACAGGTGGCGGAGATAAAGGTTCAGCATCATCCTCGACGGGCCGGCAAGTCCAAATATGGTTTGTCCAGAACGATCAGGGTGCTGCTTGATCTGATAACGGTCAAATTTATTCTGACTTCCGCTACCCGTCCGATGCAGGTATTCGGCCTTTTAGGTATACTCGCTTCTTCATTAGGAATTACCGGCGGATTATATATGACGGTCTTGAAGGTTATATATAACATCGGTATCGGAGGACGGCCTTTGTTGCTTATGTTTATAGTGCTGATCTTTGTCGGTATGCAATTCATTTCCATCGGGCTTCTGGGAGAGTTGATTGTTCGTACCTATCATGAAGGACAAAACAAGCCTATATACGTCGTCAGAGAGATAGCGGGGCGTGAAGAATGAGAATACTTCTTCTAGCGCCGCAGCCGTTTTTTGAGATCAGAGGAACGCCGTTGGCGATTCGTAACATGATCAGAGTCTTATGTGGCCGTGGATATAGCGTGGATTTGATCACTTATCCCATAGGATGCGATATAGAGATGGAAAACCTTCGAATCATCAGGATCCCCAGGATTATTCCTGTAAAAGAGGTGGGAATCGGTTTATCTGTGCGGAAGATAATTTTTGATCTCTGCCTGACATATGTTGCCTCACGTCAGGCATTGCATGAGGATTACGATTGTATACACGGTGTAGAAGAGGCTGCTTTTATTGCGGTAGTCCTGGGCACGTTGCTGAAGAAACCGGTGGTCTATGATATGGATTCTCTCCTGTCGGAACAAATATCCGCCACCAGGGGCTATGCTTTTGTTGCTCCGCTGGCTAGAAGTATAGAGCGGTGGGCCGTGCGGAAGAGTGCGCTGATCTTAACCATCGGTAGACGTTTGGCAGATGAGGCCGAGAAGATGTGCCGTACGGCTAAAGTAGCCATAGTGGAAGATATCCCTCTTGATGAGGCTGACAACGAGGCTCCTGTTCATATATATCCGGCAGAGGTGTTTGAAGGTGCGCGAATTATTACCTATGCCGGTTCACTGGAGCATTATCAGGGAGTAGACCTTCTGATAAAGGCTATGCCGGCAGTCCTTGCAGCAGTGCCTGAAGCCCGATGCATAATTATTGGCGGGCGTAAGGAGCAGATGCGCAGCATGAAAGCACTATCGAATGCTCTGGGGCTGGGAGATAGCGTGATGCTGCTGGGGGGACGGGATCCGGAGGAGCTAAAAGCATATCTGACTGCTTCCGAGGTACTGGTATCACCGCGACGTACAGGGGATAACATACCGTATAAAATTTATACTTACATGGCTTCCGGCAAACCCATAGTAGCTACGGATATCGGTGCACATACGGCTGTACTGGATGAAAAGAGTGCTTTTATCTGCGGCACCGATGCCGTGTCGCTGGCCGCAGGGCTGACAAAGGCACTGACCGATAACGCCGAGGCACAACGCAGAGCGGCCAGAGCTGAAAGAGTGGCCAGGGAGAATTACACTTCTCAGAGCTTTGAACGTAAATTGCTGGAGGCATATAGCATTTTGGGGCCGTTTGTTTTGAGAAGTGAGAGATGAGATATCCAAGGAGGGTGTTGTGCGGATATATAGGCAGATCAAGAACCATCTTCATTTTGCCCGCGGTGGCAATGAACCCTTGGCCGGGCCGGTGAAGATACTCTGGGAGATAACACATCGCTGTAATTCACGCTGCCTCAATTGCAGCCTGTGGCGTAATCCATCCAAAGAAGAATTGAAAACGGGGCAGGCCAAGGCGGTTATATGGCAGGCTTCGCGGCTGGGAACGATGCATATCTCTTACTCAGGTGGAGAAACCCTGCTGCGTCCGGATATGTCGGAGTTGATAAGCTTTACCAGGCGGGTAGGTATAAAATGCTCTGTTAACAGCAACGGAACTCTGATAGATAATGGAACGGCAATGGAGTTAGGAAGAGCTGGTTTAAATACCATTTATATCTCTCTGGACGGATCGACCGAGCAAATCAACGATAGTATCAGAGTTGTCAAGGGCAGCTATCAGAAGGCTTTGCAGGCTATTGAGGCGCTCAAGCGTGTACGGTATAGATACGGCATGCGGGTATTTGTCAATTCCACTATCAATAATCGTAATCTAAGCGATCTTGAAAAGCTGGCGGAAGTTTGCCGCTCTCTCGATCTTGACGGCTGGACCATGTCTGTGGTCCAGGACGTAGAGAGCTACGGCCCTTCTAAAGATGTGCTCCTAAGTGCATCCGAGGCAGAGGATTTTAACCGGCGTCTGATAGAAATAAGGAAACGCTATCCGAAGCTGATCCCTTATGATAAAGAATATATAAAGAGTATGGGAGAGTATATTAAATCTCCCGAAAATCTTTATCGTTATAGGTGTGTCGCAGGTTACTCCGTTGCCAGCATTATGCCCAATGGCGATCTTCATCCCTGTCCGGCTGCTTTTCACAGGATCGGCAATCTGATGCAGGATTCTTTCAGGAACCTCTGGTTTTCCGAGGAAGCCGGTTTGGTGCGGAAGCGTATTCGATGCAATCATCATCCGATTTGCTGGTTTGATTGCATAGCGCCGCTGAATATCATGGTGGATGAGGCCCGACGGGGAGCCTGGTATTCACTGATAGGCGGACGAGCAGCCAGGCATCTATGGAGAAAGGTGGTGGGATAATGTCCTTGATGTTTAGAGGTAAGAGGCTCTATCAGGCCTGGAGAGCCTACAAGCAGGGAACACAATTTTGCCATTATTATCCTCTGCGTCTTTGGGTAGAACCCACCAACCATTGTAACCTCAAATGTACCATGTGCCCCAACGGCAGTGAAGAACCGATGCCAAGGGGTTTTATGCTGCTCAATCAATTCAAAGAGATCATCGATCAGGTAGCGGGCAAGGTCAATGATATTCATCTTTGTCACAGGGGAGAAGCGCTATTGCATCCTGATATCGTCAGAATGGTGGCTTATGCGCATTCACAGGGAACGGCTGTGCGTCTCAATACCAATGGCACTTTAATGGCTCCAAACCTGGCGGATGATCTGATAGATGCCGGTTTGGATTTTATCTCCTTCTCCTTTGATGGCTTGGAACGGGAGAGCTATGAGAAAGTACGTCGGGGAGCGGATTTCAATGATACTATCTGTCGTATTATTACCTTTCTGGAGGCCAAGGCTCGGCGGGGACATGGTCCGGTTACCATGATAGAGGCACTGGATCTGGGAGAGCATGGGCTGGAGCAAAAAAAGAGCGAATTCCTATCCCATTTCAGAGGACTGCCGTTGGATGCCTTCCGAATAAAGGCTATGCATAACTGGGGAGGTCATATAGATTCGGGTGCAAGGAAGAGGAACTATTCCTACGTGCCTTGCAGTAACATCTGGTATGCCATGGTCGTCGGCTGGAATGGGGCTATTTCTCCTTGCCCGCAGGATTGGTATTTCAGGGAAACGCTGGGCAATATAGAAGATATGCCTTTGATACATGCCTGGAACTCCCGCCGGATGATAGGCATCAGGCGTGCTGTGGCCGGCAGGCATCCTGAAAAGGTGGATATTTGCAAAAATTGCGACCTGTTGTGGCGTGAAGCTGTGGCAGGGTTGCCACGCTTGAATCTCGGTCCCTTTCTGGCTGAGCAGTTTCTGGGTTATGGTAGGCTGAGACGTTTAATCGGAAGGGCCAAGTGATTAGAAGTAATCCAGAGCTAACGGAGCATAGGGGGGTAGGTCTTTAGCCTTCCCCGAGGTTCAGGGAGGATGAGCTGATTTGAAAGATGCCTGGCAGCATAAGCTATCGTCTATGTCGATAAAGAAGGGCGCCAAGCTGCGCCTGCTTCAAAAGCTGATACCTGATCTGGGTGCTTTACGGTGTCTGGAGATTGGGGCGGAGACAGGTGTCCTGGCTGACTATTTGTGTCGCACCAAGGGCGGAGAATGGCATGCAGCTTGCCTTGAGAGTCGCTGGCTTGGTCCCAGCCGGGAGCTGTTGGGAGAAGATGTTGTTATGTTGGAAAGCGATTCTCTTCCCTGGCCGGATGCCAGCTTCGATTTTATTCTTCTCTCCCGTCCCGAGCATATCAGCGATGATATGGCGGTATTCAGGGAGTGCCGCAGGATACTCAGGCCTGAGGGTGGATTGCTGGTGCTGACTCCGGCCAATGGACGCGGGCTGCCTTTGAATATGCTGAAGGAGAAACTGGGGTTGACTATGGATCGTTATGGGCACAATCGTTCGGGCTATACTCTGCAGGAGTTGCAGAAGATCATGATTTCCTGTGGCTTTACCCCCATGAGGCGCGGCAGCTACTCTCGCTTATTTACTGAAGCCATAGAACTTATGGTCAATGCTGCTTACATACATATCAAAGGCTCTGAAGGCTATAACGATTATCGCCCTTCCAACAGAGAATCCCTGGATAGCGAAGGGGGAATGGTCCTCCTCTATAAGGCTGTATTGCCGTTGCTCCGGTTTATCAGTGCTTTTGACCTGCTGCTGTCCGGCACGCCCGGATATGTCGTTTACATGGAGGGAATAAAAGAGTGAATTTCACCGGAAAGACTGAATTGCAAGCCAGGTTGACCGATAGTCGCCGTTCTCCGCTTGCCAATTATATGGAGATGGTAACAGGCCGTGTCGGATTGATCGGACTTTTAAAACACGAGATGTCTCTGGCACTCTGCTGCTCTGCTCCCGGCGCCGTCGGGTTCTTTCTGCGTTCACGTATTTATCCCGGTCTCTTTGCACAGGTGGGGCGCAAAGTCTTCTTTGGCCGTGACATGGTTATCAGGCATTCGCAAAAGATATATTTGGGAGAGAGCGTTTACTGTGATGACTATACTGTCCTGGATGCCAAGGGAAGCGATAACCGGGGTATCAGTATAGGCGATAACGTTATTATCGGGCGAGCTACCGTTCTTAGCTGTAAAAATGGGGATCTGGAGATAGGCGATAATACAAACATTGCCATGAACTGCTTTATACAATCTTCCAAGAGAGTGGTAATAGGCGCCAATGTGCTGATTGCTCCATATTGCTATCTTATCGGAGGCGGTTCTCATCGCTACGACAGGACGGATATTCCCATTATAGCACAGGGGCAGGAAGTTCGAGATTTGACAATAGGCGATGATGTCTGGCTGGGGGCTGGGGTAAAAGTCATGGATGGGCTGACCATCGGCAGCGGCTCAATTATCGGAGCCGGTGCTGTGGTGACCAAAGATATACCGCCTTACTCCATTGCTGTAGGAATGCCGGCCAGAGTTATTAGGGACAGGAGAAATGGAAAGGCTGAAGCTTCATCCTGATAGGGGTGATAAAAATGCGAAGGGTATTGTTATACATAGCTACTTACGATATGACCGTTCCGGGGACCGGCTCATCCATCAGAGGGGCCTCTCTGCTCAAATACCTATCCAGACACTACGATGTGCATCTGCTCTTTATGGAGGGCTTTGGACATGATCCGAAACGTTCAAATATCAGACAAAAGGCCTTCATTCCAGAAAGAGTAAAGAGCGTAGAGCGCATTTCTTACAGTGACAAAGGTTTCTTTATTTATGAACCGAATATGTGCAGGCGAGCATTCGCCATTGCAGAGCGGGAAAACGTTGGCTTTGTGTTTGCCGATTTCAGCAACAGCAGCATTTATGCCCGCATGTTAAAGCGGCGTTACGGTATTCCCTATGTATATTCTACGCATAATGTAGAATATAAGCGTTACATAGATTTCGGGAAAAGGGACTGGCGCCGCTTCCCTTTGGTTCCATATGTCTACTGGTGGGAGCGTTCAGGATGTAAGGATGCTTTGCTGACTGTAGCTATCACAGATGAAGATAGTGCCATTTTCGGTCGCTGGACGGATAGGGTAATGATCATACCCGGCGGCTTTGATGAGAGTGTGATGAACCCCTTTTACGATGACCCTCCGGATGAACCACCCATAATACTCTTTGTCGGCAATTACAATAACCCTGGTAATCGCCAGGCTGTATATCTTGCCAGAGAACGGATAGTGGACAAGGTTCTAGCAGAGATGCCGGAGGTGCGATTCCAGTTTGTCGGTGCCAATCCGCCTCAGGATATAGATCATCCACAGATGGAATTTCCGGGCTTTGTGGAAAATGTGCTGCCTTATTGGCAGCGGGCCAATCTGGTCATGGTACCGGTTGTGGAAGGTGGAGGCATGCGTATCAAAACCATAGAAGCTTTGGCCTGCGGTAAACCGGTGGTATCTACGGCCAAAGGAATGGAAGGCATTCCTCTCGGCCTGCCGGGGGTTAGGATAGCCGATATCGATAATTTCCCGGAGGCCTTGATAGAGGCTCTTCAAGAAGGCAAATTCGTTTACCGGGAGAGATACGACAGAGTGGCGGAGCTTTTCTCAGAGAATGCTCTGATGGGAAAGCTGCAGGATAGAATAGAGGAAGAGCTGTTATGGCAGAACTCGAGCAGATAAGTATAATAATTCCTACACATAACAGGGGCGGTATTCTTGCCACTACGCTTGCCTCCTATCTGGAGCAGGGTTGCAGGGAAGTTATCGTGGTCGACGACGCCGGAACTGATGAAACCCCCGTCATGCTGGCAGAGCTCAGCCGGCAGCGGAAGGGGCTCAAGATTATCCGCCATCAAGAGCGTATGGGTGCGCCTGTCTGTAGAAACAGCGGTGCGGCTGTGGCAGAAGGGGAGTATATACTTTTCGGAGAGGATGATTTGAGATTTTCGCCCGATTATGCCGGTGCATTGTTTGATTGTGCCGTAAGACAGGATGCCGATGTCGTAGCCGGCCGCTTAATATATCTGCTGCAGGGAGAGAGCGATAGTGAGGCGCTGGCCAGGGCCGACGCACGTCGGGGGCGGCTTCTCAACCCCAATCTCCTGATTGGAGATCTATCTTTGAAATGGAATGAAGAGACGCCGTTTATCCTGTTGCATGCTTGTAGCTTGATCAGACGTGCGGTTTGGGATGAGCTGCGCTATGATGAGAATTATCCTGTAAATGGATACCGGGAGGAGAGCGATTTCTACGTCAGGTGTGCCAAAGCAGGGTACAAACTCTATTTTTGTCCTCATACCGTCTGTTATCATCTGCCTCGGGAACGAGTGACGGCTGGAGGACAATGGCGAAACAGTCCTTGGCGTTATCGTTACTGGGCCATACGAAATAATATCCGTTTTTTACAGAGGCATTATAGTTATCTCAAGCAGAAATTGGGGTTGAAGCAAAGCATCTATCGGCTGATTGTTCATCAGGCTGTATATGAGAGCGGCAAGGCTTTGACATATACGATCAGGCACCATTGCCCATATATATATGGTATTTTGACGAAGATGAGGCAGGTGGAGACCGGACTATGGAATACTCCGTAGTGATTGTCAGTTATAATCAGTGTTCCCTTCTTTATCGCTGTCTGCAGTCGGTAAAATCAGAGATAAAGCGTTCCGGCCGAGGGGGAGAGACAATTGTTGTCGATAATAACTCCAGCGATGCTTCAGTTGAAGTCGCCAGACAATTAGGGGCGCGGGTATATTGCTCAGATACCAATCTCGGCTTTGCTGCTGCCAACAATATAGGCTTAAGCCTGAGCCGTGGCAGATTTATACTTCTACTTAACTCCGATGCCGCTCTTTTTTCAGGCAGCCTGGCGGCTTTGACCAAAACCCTTGACGGTGATCCGGGAATGGGAGCTGTTGGTGGTCTGGAAGTGAGGCCTAACGGTCTTATCGCCAGGACCTGGTGGCCTTATCCTAATCTTTGGCGGGATATATTAGCACTTCTGGGACCATCGTTCTCAGGAAACGTTCTGCTAAAGCCACAGAAGACAGAGCTCTTCCCGGCCACAATTGTCACCTCCATACTTCCCGGTTATTGCATCATGATAAAGAGAGAAGTTCTGGATAGGGTGGGAGGACTGGATAGTTCGCTCTTCTTCTATGGAGAGGATGTGGAATGGAGCTGGCGTATCGGTAAAGCCGGATGGCGTATGGCAGTAGTCAGGGATGCGCCGGTGCTGCATATAGGAGGGGCTTCCTCGGCAGGGATAAACTCAGCCAGGCGCCACTATCTGCTGGCCAAAGGCAGATTGAATCTCTACCGCAAGCATAGATCAGAACGTCATGCATGGATATATTTTTATATTCTCGTGCTCTCTGTTTTTCTTCAAAGTCTGCTGCCGCTTTTGCTATATCTATACCCTCCCGCCAGGCGCTTTTCAGCCCGCAAGCGTACCCTGCTGCGAATGCTTTTAAGCATAGAGGGTTCAAGTTAGACAGAAGATTCAAGTTCGGCATTAGCTTCAACACCATCTGGAAAGCCTATCTGGTTTTTTTATCGGATGCCATCAGTTCTTCAGGGTGATGATATGCTCGGTTGGGACACCAGATAAAACCTTTTCCATCACATACAGGACATGTAAAGCGTTTTTTACTGCGGATTATATAGCCCAGACCGTTACAGGTTTTGCATTCCAGAAAACCTATGCTGTTGCATACGGTGCAGGTATAGCCCTTGCTTATGCGCAAGGGCTGTGAAGTCAGGCTGATTAAGTGCAGTGTATCTGTTGCTACGCTTCCTATTATAATGGTCAGAAGAATAATCCCGATTATCAATGCTCTACTCAATGTCGTTGCTCTCCCTCTTTCCATTATTCTGCTTCCAAGCATTTACTTTATTCTTTATCGTAATTTAGAAAGCAAGCTGCAAAAACATAGCCGGAAATGACCATTTTCGCGATCACGCATAAGTTTAATTTTAAATTGCAAGTTTTTCAAAGATAACAAGAACTTTAATATTATACCTGTGTTAAGCTTTGTATAACATTTGACACTGTATTTATACAATGGTAAAATGCTCGAGATGGCTCTTGCAGCGTGAAAATTGCGCCGTTTTATCAGTTTGGCGCTTGCTGGGGGGAAGGCAATTT